>CAHJWK010000007.1 GCA_903642275.1 Chitinophagaceae bacterium | reverse complement strand
GCAGCAACAACAACGCATACAGGATTCAATAACAAATGCCGCAATTGCTTTAAAGAAAAGGCAACAACAAATTCTTGACTCAACAAATGCTGCAAACGCATTTAATAAAAAACGACAACAACAAATTGATGACTCATTAAAACTTGCTGCTGCTTTTGAAAAGAAACGTCAACAACATATACAGGATTCCATAAGTATAGCAAAGCAGCAGCAACAGCAACACATACAGGATTCTTTAAAGAATACTGCAATCGCTTTAAAGAAAAAACAACAGCAAATTCTTGACTCGACAAATGCTGCGAATGCATTAGCTAAAAAAAGGCAGCAACAAATTGATGACTCTGTAAATAATGCTTCGCTTATTGCAAAAAAGAAACAGCAGCAATTACAGGATTCGCTGAATAAGGTAAATGCTGCTGCGAAAATAAAACAACAAGAGCTGCAGGATTCCATTCAGTTGGCTACAGCCAAACAGCATATTGCAGATTCATTAAAAACAATTACCACGAAATCAACCGGCGATAAATCAAAGGCATTAACGCAACGCGATAATGTATTGCTACAAACATATCATATTAATACACCTGATATTTTGGTAGAGTTATTTGATAATGCAGAAATTGATGGCGACCGTGTAAGTGTTTTTCATAACAACCAGATTATTGTTAGTAACCAAACCTTGCTGCATGAGCCAATAACTTTTAAAGTGCATGCAGACACAGCTAACCGCTTACATGAATTTATTTTGATTGCTGAAAATCTTGGAACCATTCCGCCAAATACTGCGCTGATGCGCATAACAGTGGGCACGCAGGTATATAAGTTATCAGTAAAAACCGATTTAAAAACAAATGCCAGGATTGATTTTTATTATGATGGTAACTAATCAAAGCTCATAGCCAATTTCCCAATGCAGTCCAAAAGGATCTGCAATTCGTCCTAAACGCCAGCCATGGTCTTCGCCAACAGGAAAAATTTCTACTGCTCCGGCTTTAATGGCTTGCTCAAATAATACATCTGGATTTGCTGTAATAAGTATCATTCTAACATTATTTCCGCCGATTGGATTTGTGCGTACATCATTATGTTTAGATCCGCCACTTATCCAAAATCCGGCACCGTTTACCAATAGCTTTACAACACTACCTTCATCATTATCCAAACGATAGGCTTCAACAGCATTGAAAGCAGATTTATAAAAGGCTACAGCTTTTTCGCCATCATCAACTGAAAGCCATGGAGCAATTATACTTTTATTTTCTTTTTCATCATTCATAAAAGTTACTTTTTAATTAAATGGAAAAACTATCTCTTAAACAAGCTGAAGAACCAGTCAACCAGCATAATAATTATAAAGCCACCGACACTGATGATAAGAATTACATAAGGCATCAGCCTTCTCTTCTCATTTTCTTTATCAATCATTAAAAATTATTATGCACTTGAATTATTATCAGTTTGAAGTTGCTTTACTTATTTTATACATCTCTTTAGTATAAGCATTCTGAGATGATAAAACAGCATCACTAAATAAAATAAGCCGTTCTAACTGAAATTGTTTTCGGTTTTCAAAAATATCGTGATGTGACATTATTTGTTTACAGTAACAAATTACTGTTTGGTTAAATGCACTTTCGTCATTTGCAAAAAGTGATTTTGAAGCTGATGTATATATTGCATAGGTGGGTTAAGCCGCTTATCATCCCTGTACCAAATATCCATATAACTAAAGTCATTTGGCTTTTTTATCAACATCCTGAATGAATCTTTCTTATACTTTACCGATCCGTCAGGCATATCTTCTTTTGTGAAACCAAGATTCAGCATTGCTGCATCACTTATTGATATCGGGTAAAGATGCTGCGTTTCAAACCAGAAATCCTGTACTTCCGTAGCAAGGCAAACCTGCTTTTCATCACCATTTAGATTGGTTACTTCACCCTCCCATTCCTTACCCTCATATTCGCCCATTAAGTAATCACCCATTTTTATTTCACTGAATTTTATCATACAATTTTTTTTATGGCAAAAGATAAAACTTTTTACAAACTTATATTATACAAATATTTTTACGCTAGAATTTTATAGCAGACCCCGGGCAACATCAGTTATAAATTTGTCTGTTTTTAACACACGACAATTATTCGCGTTTTAAAACATTTGCATAACGGCTTACATCAGCCAGCACATTAATTGTTTTTTTATTGATGAGATGCGCCGCTAACTCATTTGCAAACCACGGCGCCAGCGAACAACCTTTAGAACCCATGCCGTTTAAAATTGACAATTGGTTATGTAAAGGATGAACGCCAACAAAAGGCCTGCGCTCAACAGCTGCCGGGCGAACAGATGAAAGATGTTCTTTAATTGTAAAATCAATTTTTAAAATACTCCTGAGCGCTTTTAAAGTGTTATGGTAAAACACTTCAGTTGGCTGTTCATCCGCAAAATTTAACTCGTTGCTGCTGCCAATCCACCACAAATTATTTAGCCATGTAGTAAAAGAAAGATTTCCGAATTTATAAGTGTAATTTTTATCCAGGCCATGTATTTCTGCAATTAATGCCTGGCCTTTATTTCGTACGAATGGTAAATTTTTCCAGTATTTACTTTGTGCGGATTGTACACCGTTACAGTAAATAATTTTTTCTGCCCGTATATTTTTATAACTGATATTACCCTTAGAAACAGATAATACATCTTCATTAAAAGTTTCTTCGTTGAAAGCATTTTTAGTTTTTAAATATTGCCTGTACTTTGAAATAAGGTCATTTACATTAATAAGATAAGCCGGTGTAATACGCATTGCACCAAAAGGAAAATTAAAATAGTTATGCAGCTCTTCTTTTGATGTTGATGGCTGAAGAATGTAGCCGTTACCTTGCTGCAATCTTTTATCAAATGCCTGCATTAAATCAGGTGCTGAAGGAAAAACAATTATATCTTTTTGTTGTATGAATTGAGCATTTAATTTTTTGCTTATTGCACTATATTCATTCCAAACAAAAGATAATAACTCATCTGCCATCCAAGTTGTAACAACTCTTCTACCGGTAACAGGATTTATTAAACCGCTTGCCACACGGCTTGAACTCTGTTCACTTGCATCATCAAAAACAATTATAGATTTTCCGGCTTCTATTAAATAATATGAAAGCCATGTGCCGCAAATTCCCTGGCCGATAATAATATAATCATAATACATCATTGCTTAGTCAATAAGTCCAGTTATATTATTTGCAAATAGCAATAAGAATGGTAAAAATAATTTCTAAAAAGTGTAGGTTGCACTACGTTGCGGATAATTTTCTAAAAGACCTATTGACAAAGCCTTTGTTGAATCGGCAATTCCATTTATACCTTTTGCAATTAAGGTATAAACTTTACCACCGGTTAATGTAATAGTTTGCGTTTTTAGTAAAGAGTCTGAAACAGTTTCTAAGTTCAGAATGTATGTTTTTGCAGGCAATTCTTTAAAGGCTACATACTGTGGATTATATGCCTGGTCATTAAAAACCCTGCCAGAGGATAGTATAACATTTTTATCTGTTGAATCAACCAGATTTATAGACTTTGTAAGATTAGGGCAAAAATTAAAAAAACGTATATACACAGAATCAGTTGAAGGAGCCTGGAATACATCGTTTACAAATGCAGTTTTAATTGCAGAAAATGAATCAATATAAAAAAAGCTGTAGTTTTTATTAGCGAGTATAGTCACTATACTTGTAGTTACAGTATCCAGAGTATTACCCAAACTAGCAGAATCCGAAGGTATTACTGAAAAAGTATATGTTCCCGGGTTAGCTTTTATGTAAGGCGAGTACGTTTTATATTGGAGGCTGGTATCAAAAGTAATGCTGTTTATAATTATATTCAGATGCGGTGCATCAGGTGAAGCCTGTGCAAAAAGAAAAGCACCCTGCTGTGTTGTTGTTACAGAGCCTGCGTTATTAAGCGTACAGGAGTTTATAATTATAAATAAACATATAACCATTGCAATACTAATAACGATTCTTATCATAAATGATTTCTGTATTAATTATATTTTACAAAGATTAGTGATAACTATTCTTTAAAAAGTTAAAGGCGTTAAAAATAAGTTCATTGAATTAAGAGTAAGCTTCATGTAACGTTAAGTAATTTTACTTACTTACTTAGATTGTATGCCGCACGAAGCAATTTCTGTTTTTGATATGTTTAAGATTGGTGTGGGGCCCTCAAGCTCTCACACTTTGGGCCCATGGAAAGCATCACTAAGGTTTATTGAGACATTGTCTGAGCAACAATTAATTCAGCAAACATTCTCTGTGACTGTATTGTTATATGGTTCCTTAGCTAAAACCGGTAAAGGCCATGGTACTGATATTGCAATATTGATGGGCTTAACAGCTGAAGACCCCGAAACAATTAATGTAAACAGCATTGCTGAAAAAGTTTGGCTTATTCAATCTGAAAAAAAATTAATGCTTAACTGTGAAAAACAAATTGATATACACATTAAATTTCTTATTGATGAAGTGCTGCCATTTCATCCAAACGGTTTAAGTTTTTTAGCAGATTGTAATAATGATATTCAGGTAAGTGAAACTTATTATTCTGTTGGTGGTGGTTTTGTAATTAAGGAAGGCGAAATACGCATTGATGAAAATGTTATTGACTTACCTTTTCCTATAAACACAGCAGAAGACTTATTGCACTGGTGCAGAAAAACCGGGCTTGGTATTAATGAAGTGGTAATGGAAAATGAAAATGCCTGGCGTAATGAAACAGCTACAAAACAAGGTGTTCTGAATATATGGAAAACGATGAAAGCCTGTATATACCGCGGCTGTCATACCAATGGGGAATTACCCGGTGGCTTGCATGTAAGAAGAAGAGCATTCGATTTAAATAAGAAATTAATCAAAAACAATTATTTAGATTATAAAACATGGACAGCAGCAATACGTAAAGGTGGCAATCATTTTCAATATATTTTGGATTGGGTAAGCTGTTTCGCATTAGCAGTGAATGAAGAGAATGCATCATTTGGCAGGGTAGTTACTGCACCAACCAATGGCGCTGCGGGTGTTATACCTGCTGTGTTGCAATACTATGTAACTTTCTTTGATGATGTGGATGATGATAAGATCATCCATTTTCTCTTAACCGCCTCAGAGATTGGAAGCATCTTTAAAAAAGAATCTACAATTTCCGCAGCGATGGGTGGCTGCCAGGCAGAGATCGGCGTATCATCATCCATGGCTGCAGCAGCACTAACAGAAAGCCTTGGTGGCACGCAAAGACAGGCTTTAATGGCTGCTGAAATTGCGATGGAACATCATCTTGGTATGACCTGCGATCCGATTGGCGGACTTGTACAGATACCTTGTATTGAACGTAATACAATGGGTGCCATCAAAGCCATTACAGCATCGCAACTTGCATTGCAAAGTGCTCCTGATTATGCAAGGGTAAGTTTGGATAAAGTAATAAAAACAATGTGGGACACTGCAAAAGATATGAACTTTAAATATAAAGAAACTGCTGAAGGCGGGTTGGCATTAAATATACCTTTGGGTTTGAAAGAATGTTGATTGATTCTTACCTCAACACCATCTGCCTGTCTGCATCTAATCTTATTAAAATAAAAAGCATGATAGTGAAAGTTAACAATGAAGAACCGCCATAACTGACCAACGGAAGTGGAATACCAATAACAGGAAACAAGCCAACTGTCATGCAAACATTCACGGCGATATGAAAAAATAAAATGCTGGCAACACTATATGCATATACGCGGCTAAACACACTCCGTTGCCGTTCTGCAACCTGTATAATACGAAACAACAATATAAAATAAATACCAAGGAATAAAAAAGAACCTACAAAACCAAATGCCTCGCTTAATGAGGTAAAAATAAAATCAGTATGTTGTTCAGGCACATACTTGCCACGTGTTTGCGTGCCTTTTAAAAAACCTTTGCCTAAAAATCCGCCGGAACCAATGGCAATCTTGCTTTGCCGTACATTATAATCATCAGGCTTAACAGCAGCTTTACCAGATGATGCTTCAGATTGCTGCGCATGTTTGTTCTGGCTGCAATCATAATCTTTACCAACAGCACTGTAAATACGCTGGCTTTGATAGCATTCAAAAACATTATTAAAAATATAAGGCACCGCAAACCTTTGAATGCCTACACAAAAAACCCAAACTGAAATAATCAGTATAAAAATATTCCATCGCTTTCTTACAAAAATTTGTCGCCGTAAAGCAAAAACTATAAAAGCAGCAAGCAGCGTTAGTATGATTGCAAGCGTATTTTTTTCAACCAGTAAAGTAGCCACTACCAATGCGCCAAAAGAAAATCCAATAACCAAAATCATTCCCGGTAAACCTTCGCGATACATTACAACAAAGAAGCTCATATAAACCAATGCAAGCCCGGTTTCATTTTGTAAGATAGAAATTAATGCCGGCGACAATGCAAGCACTGCTGCAATAAACTGTGATTGCAGCTTTGTAAAATCCATGTTTAATTGTGATAAATATTTTGCTAGTGCCAATGCTGCAAAAACTTTGCATAATTCAGCAGGTTGTAAGTTAAATCCGCCACCTAATGGTATCCAGCTTTTTGAACCGTTTATATCTTTTCCGATGACAAATACTGATAACATAAGCAGGATGCCAAATACATACAACAGGTTTGCAAATGCAGGGTATAATTTACTATCACTTAAAATAATAAAAGTTGCAACTACAATGCAGATACCTGAAAACAAAATCTGCTTGCTGTAATTTGTATTGCCGTTGAAGAATGAGTCTGCAGAAAATGTAGCCGGATTATATTCAACCATAAAAATGCATAGCACACCAATAGCAACAAGCAGCGCGTAAAGAAAAACCAAAAGCCAGTCTATATTTTTTGATGCTGATCTTGAATAACTGCTGCTCATTTCTGTTTTGGTTTTGGATTATATTTTTTCTCTTGCTTATCCAACTCCTGCTTATATTTTATTGAATCTTTTCTATTATTTCTGTTTGTGCCTGAATCATTATCATTCCTGTTTGGCTCAGCTTCAGGATCATAAGTTACAGGCTTTGATGTTTCTAAATTATTTTTAAATACAGGTGCTGCATCAGCATTTATCTTCTGGCTTTCTTTCAATAGCTTGATTGAATCCCGTGCAATATACCAATGCCTGATAGCGGCAGGTATAAGATCTGCCTTCAAAATTCTGTCAACCATTGGCTGACGATCTGCTGCGATGGAATCTTTTAGATATTTTTCTAATAGTAAAGATGCGATTGGCGCAGCCCAGGTAGCACCAAAGCCTGCATTTTCAATTACAACGCAAATGGCAATCTTTGGGTTTTGCATCGGTGCAAAGGCTACAAATAATGAATGATCTTTACCATGCGGATTTTGTGCCGTACCCGTTTTAGCACAAATATCAATACCTGGAATTGCAGCTGCATGAGCGGTTCCAAAAACAGAAACATCATGCATGCCTAATTGAACAGTATTAAAAGAAGAATCTGAAATATGTTCCAGCGGCACATGCTTTATTCTATACTTTCCAACAAATTGAGAATCCGCCGGCGTTTCATTTTCAATGCTGTCAACAAAATGCGGCGTGTAGTAATAACCCTTATTAGCAATGATACACATGGCATTTGCTATTTGCAACGGTGTTGCAAGCATTCTATCCTGTCCTATTCCAAGTGTAACAATGTTGCAACTGTTCCAATGAGGGCCACCAAAATCTTTATTATAACCTGAGGTATCAGGTATATTGCCATCATCTTCACCGGGCAAGTCTGCACTTAAATCAGTTCCATAACCAAAAGCGTTCATGTAATGTTTCCATTCTAAATAACCTAATCTTACATTATGATACCTAGGATTATCAACAATCAATCTGAATACATTGCTGAAGTAAGAATTACATGAATAAGCTATTGCTGTGCGCAGATTTTTTGAATGACCTGGTATGTGCTCTGTACATTTCACCGGCCGGCCGCAGGAATAATATGCACCTGCACAAGGATAACCATAAGACGGCGTAATAATACCTTCATCCAACGCAATTAATGCGCTTAATGGCTTATAGGTAGAACCCGGCGGGTACTGCCCTTTTATAGCACGGTTTAATAAAGGCCTTGCCGTATCTAAAATCAGCCTGCCAAAATTTTTACGCCGTTGTGAACCGGTAAGCATAACAGGATCATAAGTTGGCGCCGTTGCCATTGCTAATATGCCTCCTGTTTTTGGATTGATGGCTACAACACTGCCAATTTTATTTTGTAATAATTTTTCTGCAAGCAACTGCAGGTCTTCATCCATGCTGGTATATAAATTTCTGCCGGCAATTGCAGATGTATCATACAAGCCATTGTTATAAGAACCTTGTATTCGGTTTTTGTTATCACGTATATATCTTTTTACGCCACGCTGGCCCATTAATACTTTTTCATAACTGCGTTCAAGACCCGTCATGCCTGCATAATCACCAGGTTCATAGCCTTCGCCTGAATGTCTCTTTAAAAAATTAGTGTCAACTTCACCCAAATATCCCAGCACATTAGCAGCGCTGTGAAAAGGATAAGCACGAACAGGCCGTTCTGTAATATTAAACCCCTGGAACTTGTACATACTTTCATTCAGCCTGGCAAATAACGTATCACTTATCAGCGGCTCAAAAACGCTGGGTTTATAACGTGAATTTTTTATAATAGAAGCAATAATACGTTTTCTAAACTCGGCCGTATCTATTCCTAAAATATTACATATAGCATTTGTATCAGAACCTTTAACTTCTGAAGGTGTAACCATCAGGTCATACATGATAGTATTTTCAAGAACAGCTTTGCCATGCCTGTCATAAATAATACCACGGTCAGGGTAAACTACTTTGCGGTAAATGGCATTGTTCTCAGCCTGAAGTTTATATTCAGTTGAAAAAATCTGCAGGTTTAGTAATTGTAAAATAATTACAAGAAAAACCAGAATAAATATAACCTGTATAATCCTGCTGCGGGATTGATTGTAAACCGGCATCTATAAGTTGAGGGAACTTTAATTTCTCTGTACAAAGTTGATGTATAGAAAATTATATATAAGCAAAATTAGAAAATATTTATAAACTGTTTTTAAGTTTTGGTGGAAATCTTTATTTGAATGAAGGCAATAGCTGATTTAAAAAATGATTGAAGTAAACCACGCAGGATTTAAATAAACATAAGTTACACATAGATGGCTTTAAACTTCTGCTGTGTTTATATGCACTTACATTCAATATGAAAATAATTTATCCAGTAAGATGATGATTACTTCAATTTACTTACCTGTGCATTATAATAATTTTTTTCTGCGATAACTGATTGCAGGTTGCCGCCTGCCTCAATTGAATCTCGTTCTATATAAATATGCCCGTTAAATTTTTGCTTTTTAAGTTCAGCGAAGATGGCAGGAAAATTAACAATACCTGTTCCAACTCTAACATCTTTTAAAGCAGTGTTGTTATAAGCAGCAATATCTTTTAAATGTATGCCGATGATATGGCCGCTTAATTTTTTTACGGCTTCCAATGGATTAATACCGCTCTTTGGCCAGTGACCCAGATCTGCGCACACATAGAAATTCGGGTGGCCTTTCATTGCCAGCAAAGTAGTATCAGGATTCCAGTAATGACTAGGGCCTTTCCAGTGATCATGAATTGCAATCTTTATTCTATAAGCGCCGGCAAGGCTATCAAGGCTGTTCCACATATTTAGCGGCGGTTCTGTTGTTACATATTGCACACCAAATGCTTTAGCTATATCAAACTGGTGTTTCCATGAAGCAATGGTTGAATCGCCAACAATGTACAATGATTCAACTTTTAAATTTTTAGCTGAAATCATAGATTTCAGCTTATCAATACCTGGCATTGATAATTGACCAATGGTTGAATCTTTAAATTCAAAACCTGCATTGTGAAATGTAGTTGGCTCAATATAAACCAAACCTGTACTATCAATCCTGTTTAATGCTGTTAGAAAATCTACATCATGAAACGTATATAAAGCAACACCAAACTTCCAGGGACCTGAAGTATCAGCAGATAATATTGCTGTTGAATCATTATTGCTGCCGGATGATTTAATATTTACACAAGCCAGCAGCCATGCGTTCATAAATAAAAAGACTGACACAAAATTTTTCATACGTTTTAATTAAGCTTTTGTAAATATCTGAAAGCAATCAAAATATTAAAAATATATAGCCGATTTTTTTGTGATATTATTCTCTTACCACTTTTATTGTGTACATATATGCATGTTTATCTAACTTAAAATGTTTCTTGCGTTCTATTAATAATGCCTGTGTAAATGCAGCGCCATAATAAAAAATGAATGAGCAATAAAAAACAAATAAAAGTATCAATACAAAACCTCCTGTTTTTCCAAATACCTCACTAAGTGCATTAAAGGTTAGCAGGAAGCTTAAAATTATTTTCCCGGTTGTAAAAAGAATGGCTGTAAAAACTCCGCCTGTTAATGATATCTTCCAGTCAGGATGCGCATTTGCAAGATACCTGAATATAATAGTAAACCATCCCGTTGCAATAATGGCAAATATTAACTTGCTTATTATTTTATAAAGAATAGAATTAGAATCGTCCCATACCTGGTGTATATAATTTTTTAAAAGTATCTGCAGTGCTGTTGCAATTAATTGGGCAACTAAAAGAATGCATGCAAAAAAGATGGCAGCAGCAGATTTTAACCTGAGTTTTAAGTGAAAATTTAAACCGGGATTATTTTCAATTTTAATATTCCACAGTTCGTTTATAGAATCTCTTACCACACTAAACAGCGTGGTAACAACAAATATCAAAAAAATAAAACCTGCACATATAGCAAACCAGTTGTGCGCAAGTTGTATAAACTTATAAAGTATTTGATAAACCTTCACAGAACTTTCTCTGCCAATTACAGAAACAAGCTCTGTAAAAATACCGTGCTTTATAACATCAGGATTATAAAATAAACCAATTAACTCAATAAAAATAAGCATGATTGCCGGCAACGAAAATGTTGTAAAAAATGCAGTAGCTGCAGCCATTCGCAAAGGATTTTTCCCCGACAATTCACGAAAAGCTTTTTGTAAAATTTTTATAACTGATTTGAAATTCATAATACATTTATCTAAACCAGTTGGTTAAGTTTTGCATATTGTAAAAGCATAATTGTTTTAGCATCTTTTATTTCACCGTTACTAATCATTTGCATAGCATCATCAAATTTTAATTCTATCACTTCTATATTTTCCTGTTCATCTTCAATTCCGCCGCCTTCATGTATTTTCATTGACTTGGCATATTCAGCAACAAAAAAATATAAAATCTCTGTTACAGAACCAGGTGACATATAGGCCTCAAATATTTTGTGTACTTCTTTAACCTTGTAGCCCGTTTCTTCTTCTGTTTCACGTTTTACGCAATCTTCCGCATTGTCTTTATCCAATAAACCTGCGCAGGCTTCAATCAACATGCCTGATTCATTGCCATTGATAAAAGTTGGCAATCTGAATTGCCTTGTAAGGATTACTGTTTTACTTTCTTTATTATACAATAAAATGGTGGCGCCATTACCACGGTCGTAAGCTTCCCGTGTTTGCTTTTTCCATGCACTATTTTTTAAAAATTCATAGGTAATTTTCTTTAAAACATACCAGTTGTTAGAAAGGATTTCTGTAGAAAGAATTTTTATGTTGTCATTCATAGTTGTATTGAATGTTTAAGACTTAGCGATGAAATAATCTGATAACTTTAAAAAAAATTATCTAAAATTAGTTAGATCAACATGAAAATAATTGATAGAATTTGATTCTTATTTATAACTAAACGTGGCTTTCTTATCACCGATTATCACATCAAAATCACCTGGTTCAGTTACGGTTTTTAAAGCTTCGTTTACAAAAGCAAGATCATTTTTATCTAGCATGAATGTAAGCGTTTTGCTTTCGCCTGCTTTTAAGTCAACCTTTTGAAATGCACGCAGCCGTTTCATGTTTGGTGTGATACTTGAAAAATGTTCATGCGTGTATAATTCAACTGTATGCTTACCATCACGTGTGCCGGTATTTTTTATAGTGATATTTATTGTAAGCTTATCATTAGCTGTAAGTGTATTACTGCTTAACTTAATATCGCTGTACTCAAATGTTGTGTAACTCAACCCATAACCGAAAGGATATAAAGGATCATAACCGCCGCTGATGTTATCATTAAATACTTCGCGGATATCTTCTGTTGGTTTTCTATCATACAAAACCATTTCGCCCATGCTGCGTTCATAATCAAAAGGCAAAACACCATCCGGATTATAATCACCAAATAATACATCTGAAACTGCTTCTGCGGTTTTCTTTCCGCTCCAGTAGGCCATTAAAATTCCTTTCATACTGGAATCAACTGATGTAATAAAACGTGGCCTGCCTTCTGTCAATATTAATATAACTGGCTTACCTGTTGATGCAGCAACTTTAGCCAACGCAATTTGATTATCAGGCAATGCTAAATCTCTTATGTTACCCGGACTTTCAGCGTAAGCATTTTCACCCAAACACAAAACAATAACATCACTGTTTGCTGATGCTGCTCGTAATGCAGCAGTATCATAATTCGTCTTATCATCAAAATTTTTTGATGTTGTTGTTATAGCATTTGCAGCACCAACTTTGTCTGCAATTGTTTGAAAAATTGTTTTACTATCTGCCGAATAATATTGCGCATTGTTGCCTTGCCATGTATAACTCCAGCAACCATTTAATGCGGTTATACTTTGTGCAGACGGACCTTCAACTAATACCTTTACGTTCTTTTGCAAAGGCAAAATATTGTTTGAATTTTTTAATAAAGTGATTGCTTCATGTGCTGCATCCAAAGCCACCTGCTGATATTCCGGTTTGCCAAAATTTGCAATGGCAGCAGCTTCAGGATAAGGATTATCAAACAAACCCAACTTAATTTTTAAACCAAGAATTCTTCTTACAGCTTCATCAATGCGGCTCATTGAAACATCACCCTTTTTTACAGCTTCAATCAATAAATCATAAAAAGAAAAATCACTTGGTACCATGCTCATATCAATGCCTGCATTAACCGCCATTGCAACTGCCTGTTCAGGTGAAGATGCAACAAAATGCCTTGTATATAAACGCTCAATATCTTCCCAATCGCTCACAGCAACACCTGTAAAGCCAAGCTCTTTGCGCAACACATCAGTTAATAAATAATGACTTGCGTGAACGGGTGTACCATTTATTTCACCCGAGTTTATCATGATGGTTGATGAGCCTGCTTTAACAGCCGCCTGGAACTGCGGCAAATAATATTCGCGCATTTCAATATCAGGCAAATAAATCGGTGTTCTGTCTTTACCTGTTCTCGAAGCTGAATAAGCAATGTAATGCTTCATGCAACTTGCAACCGCAGTCGCATCTTTCAAATCATTGCCTTCATACGCTTTTATAACGGCAGCACCCATTGTTTTACCAATAAAAACATCTTCACCATAAGTCTCCGGGAAACGTGACCACAACTCCTGTCTTCCGCAATCAAGTACAGGAGCAAACTCCCAGCGAACACCACTTGCACGCAATTCCATAGCAGTAATATGTGCTGCTTTTGCAGCCAACGCTGTATCACGTGTTGCAGCCATTGCAATGCTTTGCGGAAACAATGTTGAATTTAATGTATAAGTCTGTCCATGTATTCCATCAAGCCCATAAATGATTGGAATTTTTAATCTTGTATTTTTTGTTTCATCCTGAATTTGTGTAATTACAGAATCCCAGTTGCCAACCGTTAATGCATGGTGCGTTACGTTTAGCATTGAACCAACTTTATAATCAACAACAGCCTTTTTTAATTTAGCTGCATCTAAAATTCCATCCTGTTCAGTACTTACAACATCAAGCGTTACCTGTGTCATTTGCCCCACTTTTTCTTCAAGCGTCATCTTCTTTAATAATGCACCAACTTTTTGCTCATCTGTTGATTTGTTTTGAGCAAAAGAAATTACAACTGCAAGCATCGCAGCTATAGTTATGGCAATTTTTTTCATGTATAAAATTTATAAAAGAATGAAGATAATATAATTGGCAAGTGAAATTTTGATTACTTAAAATGGTGTAATTAAAGTTATGTTTGACTTAAAAAGATTGAAATAACAATGATATATTTTATCATTGTTATTTCCATTCAGCCCGTTTAATTTTATTACCGGGAGCATAGTACCTGTTCTTATAACCATGTCTTGCTATTACAATTAATAAAAGAATGCAGCCAATAATTGCAGCAACAGCAATTTCTTTATAGTCACTCCAGCGGCGTACAGCAATAGCAACAAATGCCCATATACCAACAGTTGCTGCTTCACGCATATTCCTTTTTTGCGTTAAAAAAACATATATTAAAGTGGCAACTGCAATCATAATTACCGCCCAGATATTTGGTTCAATTCCAAACCCATTCCAGTTAATGTTAACAAGCCAGGATGCAATGCAGGCAATGGTTGCAACAAGTATCCATCCTAAACAATAAGTTACCGGCCACCATACAAAAAATATAGTGCGGACAGGTTCATCATCTAATTCCAGCCTTAACCTAACAGTTAATATTATAAGGCTTAATAACAGTAACAACATAATTAATACACACCACCCAAGCCATTCATGCACCCAGCAATAAACCCATAATGCGTTTAAAAAATTGCTTAATGTAAACCATATACCTGTGCGTTTAATATATTGATGCACATCATTTTTTAAAATAATCCATTGATAAATAATAAAGGCAGCACAACCAATATAAATAAAACTCCATATTATAAAAGCGTAGTCAGCAGGAGCAAACAAAGTATCATGTTTATGCGCCACTGCAGACATGGTAATGTTTGAAAGCAAAGTTGTTTGAGACGCATAGCTTATAAAAAGAACGATCAAAAAACTAATGGTATTTAAAACTACCAGCCTCGTGTTTCTATTCATGAATAATAATTATAGTAAACGATTTTTTCAAACTTAATAAATGAATTAAGACCTTAAAATTAAATTCTATTATTTATCTTTCTTGCTCTAACATTTGTTATATGATAAAATTCATTTTTGTTTTTGTATTGATTAGTTCCTCATTTTTTGCAATTGCACAAAATAATACTGGCATCTTTCAACAGCAGGCTGATATTGGAAACACAAAGCAGGGCAATACAACTTTTAACGATGAAACACAACATTACATACTTGGCGGTTCAGGTAATAATATATGGTTCAATCATGATGGCTTTCATTATGTGTTTAATAAGATGAATGGTGATTTTATTTTACGTTGCAATGCTTCATTTATTGGCAAAGGTGTGGAAGAACATCGCAAGCTGGGATGGATGATACGTTCTTCACTTGACAGCACGAGTGCATGTGTAAGCGTTGCTGTGCATGGCGATGGATTAACATCTTTACAATACCGCAAAGCAAATAATGATTCAATGCAGGAAGTAAAATCGTCCCTTACCGCAGCAGATATTATCCAGCTTGAAAAAAAAGGGAATACATACATAATGTCTGTGGCAAGAAAAGGCGATTTATTTACATCAGACAGTATCCAGGTTGATTTAGGAAATGATGTGTATGCAGGTTTGTTTATTTGTTCGCATAATGCAACAGTTACAGAAAAAGCTGATTTTTATAATGTGCGCATTGTAATTCCGGCGCCGGAAACACTTGTTCCTTATAAACAATATATCGGCAGCCAGTTAGAAATTTTAAATGTTGAAACAGGTGATAGCAAAATTATTTATCAATCATCACGCTCATTGCAGGCGCCTAATTATATGAAAGATGGAAAGTCAATTTTATATAACAGTGATGGTTTATTATACACTTTCAATCTTTCAAATAATACAACAAAAGTTTTAAATACAGGAAATATCAACCATAATAATAATGACCATGTAATGTCTTTTGACGGAAAGATGCTTGGCATAAGCAGCAATAGCGGAAAAGATGATGCGTCGCTGGTTTATACATTGCCAATTACAGGTGGCAAACCAAAGCAGATAACAGTAACGGGGCCATCTTATTTACATGGCTGGAGCATTGACGGAAAAACACTTGCTTTTGTTGGTGAGCGTAATAGCGAGTTTGATATTTACACGATCGCATCTGATGGAAGTGGCACAGAAAAAAAATTAACTGATACAAGAGGACTGGATGACGGGCCTGAATATTCACCTGATGGAAAATATATTTATTTTAATTCTGTGCGCAGTGGCTCTATGCAAATCTGGAGAATGGAAACTGATGGAAGCAACCCGGAACAGTTAACCAATGATGAATTTAATAACTGGTTTGCCCACATTTCGCCCGATGGAAAGTGGATGGTGTTTATTTCTTTTGGACAGGATGTAAGTGCGTCTGACCATCCGTTTTATAAACATGTGTATATAAGATTAATGCCGGTTGATGGCGGCAAGCCAAAAGTAATCGCATATGTTTATGGAGGACAGGGAACGATGAATACACCCAACTGGAACCCTGATGGGAAAAGCATTTCGTTTATTAGCAATAGTAATTTTTTATCACCGGTTTATGTAACGAAAAAATAAAGCAGTTTAATTATTGGTTGCATAATAGAATAATTGCCAGATCTTCTTAACTTATGTTGCCGTACGACAGGAACAAAGTTTCATTACATAAATAGACACATACATTCGCTTTCTTACTTACACTTTAAACAACATCCTTTATAATTCTTTGTACGAATAAGTTTGTACATAAAAAATTTTATTATATTTCTTCTTGGCATAATTTTCGATAATCCGGGGTGAATTTGTACTCGACTACTTTCAACAACATTTTGCAGGAAACTGGATTTATTGAAAAGAATTAAGGTTTATTTCTTTTGATATTTTTTGCTATCTGGTTGTTAATAACAAATCAGTTTTTAATTAATATAGAATAATCATGAAAACAGTACTATCACTTGTATTATGTGTATTTATTTGTGTGCACAGTTATCAGCAATCCGTTGTAACCAGGGTTGGTAACAGGGTTTACCCAACCAAAGCAGCAGACAATACTTTAGGTTTTGATCCTACTAATCTTAAACCCGGAGATACGCTTGTTTTAAAATCATCACTAGGCCCTTACAGCTGGGTTTTCTTAACCAACATTAATTCAGTTACAGTAATAAATGAAGGTGGCCAGGTTGTTCTAAACTGGTTTAATAATGGCGCCATTCCAGGCGGTTTTATTTTAGACGGATGTAAGCACATACATCTCACTGGTACAGGTGTACCAGGTATTAAATATGGTTTTTTAATTACTACCCCTACGAACAGAGGTGTTGGTGTTGATGTGCATGGCCGCTCTGCCTGGGTTGAGGTTGACCATTGTGAAATGTATAAAAAAAATGCAGGTTTCTGGGTAAAAGAAGAACAGGCTGATGCTGCCTGCCAGGATAGTTTATCTTTTCCTAATTGGGTGTTGCATAATTTTAAACTGCATGATAATTATATTCACAACACAGCTGCTGAAGGCATGTATCTGGGCTCTACTGCGCCTAACGGTTTTGAAGGCTCTCAGCATCCCTCTGTTTATTGCAGCAATGGCCGCGGTGACAGCCTGTTGCCAATGCGTTTAGGCGTCTTTAGTATTTATAATAATATTTTTGATAGCATAAGCCGAGGCGCCATTCAGTTAAGCGGTGCTGACAGCGGCGTAAGTAAAATATATAATAACCAGATTACAAATATTGGTTATGAATATAATAATCAGCAGGGCAATGGGATAGTCTTAGGTGGTTATACTTCGGCTTACATACATAATAATACAATTTCCAACACTTATGCAAGCGGTATTTTTTCACTTGGAGCAGGTAAGGTTAGGATTGAAAATAATAAAGTTGATAATTCCGGCTTTTTAAATGGCCGTACTTCTACCGGGTTTGCAAATGTTGAAGTTGACACGCGAAGTACAACTAACCCTTCACCTCACAAAGCCAATCCTGAAATGCTAACTTTTACAGTTAACAATAACAAATTAGGTGCTAATACCGACTGTAATATCAGGGTATATAATACGTATGCCACCTACAATGCAAATAATGTTATCTGCCATGATACAATACTTAATACCACTAACAGGGCAACGGTAGCAGTTAATACCGGTATTACCATTTTGGATTGTTCAGGAAAACCTCTTACCGGTCTAACATCAATACCAACAAGTCCCGTTACTGCCACTGCTTCAACTATAGATTACACTTCTTACGTATTTCCAAATCCCGCAAAAGACGTTCTTAATGTACAACTGAACAGTAAGCTAACAGGCAATGTTTCATTAAATATTTTTAATGCCGCCGGCAGTTTACTGCAAACAAAAAATATAACAAAGAGCAGAGGTGCATCAAATGAAACACTGAATGTAAAAATGTTAAGTGCAGGTTTATATGTTTTACAGATATTAAGTAGTGAAACAAAAACCTGTTTGAAGTTTATTAGAGAATAATAAATAATAATATATTAATTTAAAAGGTTGTTTCATAATTGAAGCAACCTTTTTTAAGCAGGTTTTATTGCTTCAGCATAAATTTCTGAATAGATTATACATGCATATGCAGTATAATGCTATAGAAAGTATACAGGCATTTAAGTATTTTTTTTCAGCCAGTCTGCAAAATCACTAACCGTATAGAATATTTCATCTGGTACGGCTTCTTTTAATTTATCTTTTTCAGCGTTGCTTGCCCAGCAGGCAGCAATACTTTTAATACCGGCTTCCTTACTTTCTTTCGTATCATTTGGCGAGTCACCCACGTAAACCACATTAGCAGGTACACTGCCAAAAGCTTCAAGTATCAGGTGTATCGCTTCAACTTTGCGTGAGCCTTCCGGTGAGCCATTTTCTATTCTTTTAAAAAACGGTTTCAGATTAAGCAACTCTAAGGTAAGGTCAGCCGTTTCTTTTCCTTTTCCCGTTGCTATTGCTATATGCACACCTTTTTTTTGCAGCTTGTGCAGTAACGGTATAATACCTTCAAAGGGTTGCATGCACATGCCATGCATGTCTTTATAATATTTTATAAAATCTGCTGTGCCCTTTTTATAATCACCTGGCGCCAGCGCTTTAACTGAACCTTCTTCGTCTGGTCCAAAACTCGCAATGATCTCTTTATCTGTAAGCGGCCGGTTAACCAGCGGTTCAACAGCTTTACGGAACGCGGCAACAATCAATGGCACCGTATCTGCCAGCGTACCGTCTATATCAAAAATAATTGCCTGTATCTTTTGCATATAATTTTAAATGTGGGTAAGATAAGCAATCATTATTGCCTGTTATTATCAACTGAATAATAATTCGTGTATAAAATAATTTTCGGTACTGCAGGCAGAAACAAGCTATACATCAGTAATAACTTTCACGGTTTGTATTGCAGTATGTTCAAAAGTTAAGTTAACGGATCGTTTTCCTTTTGGACGTGTGCGGTGTTTCACGTTCACGGGTATAGTAAATAGTTGCCCAAGCAACAATTCCAAAGTGTGTGTTTCAAGATCAATATATATCGCTCCTTCAATCACTATAAAAGTTTCATCAGAATTTGGATGATAATGCAAGTAAAACGGCTCAGTCATTATACTCATTCTTATCACATGGTCATTTATCAGGCACAATGGCAAATTAAGATATCCATCAGTTTCTATTGCTGCTTCGTTCTTAACATCAATAACCGTTAACGGCTGAAATTGTATTACATCTTTGTTCATAATAGATTCATTTTAAACGGCAAATGTTTAAATACTGATTATATACAAATGCCTTTTACCACCGATATATTATATTAGTTCCTATTAAAATTAAGTTTCATTACTTCAAGCCACGTAGCAATATGCTTTATTTTTTGTTTGATTAGGTTACAAAAAAACAGATAGAATCATACACAATTTACTATACACTTTACCCGTGACGGTTTCATGTTTTAAGAATTGGAATAATATTAGATTCATATTTGTTACACATTTAAATATTTGAACAGTCCTTTATTAATACTTTTAAAAAAATTTATGAGTGAAGAAAAAAAAGAGCCTGAATCAAAATCACCAGCTGATGAAATTGAAGATCCTGTAAAGGCTGGTAAAAAAGCAATAGATGCGCATAACGCAGTTAATAAGCAAGACATGCCGGCCAAACAAAAAGACAAGGAAGAAAAAGAAGATGCTGAGAATTGGCGAAATGAGGGTTGATTAGGAAGTATACAATGTTGGTCTTCAGTCATCAGCTAAATAGCAAGTAAATGCATATCTAATGTTCACGATGATAATTCGCTTAATAAACCTTGTGTTTCGCTGATTGTTTTATTATAACTTTTAAACACCCACTTTGAAAAAACAGCAAGTAGTATAAAGCCGGCACTGTAAGAAATTATAAAGAAATATTTACTGTCTGTAATTGCGTTCCTTCCAAACAAATGCGTTAATAAAAGCATTACTGTAACAAACAGCAGGTAACATAAAGTAAGGTTTAGTTTTTGCAGCTTATTGAATTTTATTTTTCTAATATTGAAATCTTTTAAAGTGTCTGTATAAGATTTATTGATGTTTGCCGACATGTATAACTGTTGAATGCTCATAAAGCTTAATACAGGCAGTATAAAAAAAAGCAGGATTGTTATTATACCTGTAATTTTAAAAGCAATGGTAGTTAGTACATAAAAATTAAATGCAATAAAAACAGCGCAGGCAATACAAACAATACTGCCCAGTACTTCCGGCAGTACTATTTTTTTCAGGGTTGCCCTGAACCTTTTTTTACTCATTGCATCAAATACTTGAAGGTTTATATTTTCTTTTACGATGATGTGGCTGGTTATATCCTGCCAGGTGTTTTTAAAATCATCAAGTTCCATATTATTTTTGTTTTAAAATTTGTTGTTTAATTTTTTCTTTTATGCGGTTTAACCTGGTGCCTACATTACTCACCGAAATACCTATAATCTTCGAGATTTCTTCATAGCTTTTATTTTCCAGGTAAAGAATTACAATGCCTTTATCCAGCAGGTTTAGTTCATCAATATGTTGTTTAAATACTTTCCATTTATCTTCAGCAACACTATTATCTGGTTCATAAAAATCTAACAACTGTTCCTCTAACGGCACGGTTACAATTTTTCTTTTATTTATTTTAAGATGATGAATCGCTGTGTTCATGGCAACTTTATATATCCAAGTACTAATACCCGATTTTTCACTAAACGTTTCAAACGATTTCCAAAGCTGATAAATAATATCCTGTTCAAGGTCATTCCTGTCTTCAACGCAATTTGTATATACCGAAGCAATTTTATAGATCAGTTTTTCATGCTCTTTTATGGTTGGTATAAATAAATCGTTCCTATTCACTGATAAATAAAATTTTAATACTGTCACATATTAGTATGCGGCATTAAGAAAAAATCACAGTTAACCAGAAATAATTTTTAAGCTATGGTTGAGGTAAATGCGGGCACGAAGCAGTTTACTTTATTTTATATGTTGATAGATACAAAACACCGGGATATCTTACACATCATAAAGATTAAAAACGGCTTATTGGCGAAAAACAATAAGCGTGTAAAATTTTAAGCCCAGCTGAATGCATCTGTGCTTGGTATGTGTAGTGTTTTAATTAGTGGCAGTTGCTGGTTAAGCCATGTTTTCAACCACTGCATACCTGCTTCTTCGCTTACAATATGCCCTAACACAAGCAATGAAGTTTTCTGCCCCATCCGCTGCAGGTCGCGTACATATTCACTGGTTTCCCATTCATTCACTTCACCCACAATAAGCAGGTCTGGTTTTTCTTTCTCTATAGATTGAATTTGTTCTGTGCCACCGGCTGCACCTGGAATAATTATTATCTTTTCGCAAGGCTGATTCAAATCACCCACAAATCGTACATGGCTTATATCAAGTTTGTTTTTTGTATATTGAATAATATTTTTCAGGCTGGCGGAAGGTATGGTTATAACATGGGCGTTTGCAGCATTATAATATTTATCCCAGCCAAGCGCTTCAAGCGTGCCCATTAACACACCATCAGGTATATGTGCATGAATGTAATCGTGACAGCGCCATACAACTATCTTATGTTTATTAATCAAGGTAAGCTTGTATTTATATACTTCATCATTCTGCAGCCATTGCGTTTCATCCCGGTGGTTATAAAATGTTGGCTCGTGCGCTATAATAAAATTAGCACCGGCAGCCGCTGCTTTTTCAATCACATCAATCGTGGCAAACATGGTGGTAACAATGCCTGTAACGCTTTGTGATGCATCACCGGCTTTAATAGTATCAACAGTATCTTTAAAAGGTGCACCAGGCACAGTTTTAATAAACATGTCAATCACCTGTTGTATGGTTAAATCGTCCCGGTGCAACAGACCGGCAGAAGCAATTTTTGGTATTGATACAGCAGCAGTGGTTAATACATTAATAAACTGTCTCCTGTTCCATTGATTGTTTAAAGCCATGTTGTAAATAATTTGAGTAAATCTAATGCAGAAGTAATATTTATAACAGCCATAATCAGAATAAATATTACTGAAACCCTGGTTATTACTGCGGGTACTAAGCAGGCTGCTTACGCGTTCTTTATTTTGATTATATAAACGCTGAACTTTCTAACGCATATGAAGATTAAGCTTATTGGTGCAGGCAGGAATTAATATTTACAACTCGTCATGGTTTTCATCTGTTTCTCTTTCATTAAAGTAAGCTTCCCAGGGTTGTTCACCATTTTTATATTTATCATACTCTTCATATAGCCAGTCAATATACTCACCCAGTTTTTCACTCACTATCTCAGTATTGGCACCTTCGCTTACATCAATGCCTGTTGGTGTAACAACAAGATTTTTCTCATCAAACAATTCTTGTGTTATCTCGTGATAATAATCTTCAAGCCATTCTTTTGCAAAGCAATCATCATCTATCACCTTTTTACTATTATCTCGTGGCGCACCCATTTCAAACCTGAAATCATACTCATCCGTATTATCTTCCGGAAAACCCACAACGCCAAATACAATGTCCATGTTCTTTACAAGCAGGCGGTAAACAAAAACACCTTTCTTTTCCACCTCTGCAAAAGCAACTTCCTGATTATATTGCGCCACTAAAATTTTTACCAGCAGGGCTTTAAGATTTGAATCTTTTTTCATAGCATATTGTTTTCTAAAATAATTGAAAATGATACTACAAAATTATCTGCACGTAATCTTAAAAAAACATTTCTGTCTTTATTGGTGCTGTTTAAGAATAAATTTTCCTGATATAATTAAGGTCACTGCAGCGCACGAGGCAGTCTTGTTTAAATTTTTTTATGTGTTGATAAATAGAAAACGCCCGATTGATGGCCTGCCATCAGGCAACACAATTACTATTTGTCAATATCAACCCGTTCCTGCCGTTGAAATATATTTTTCACAACAAAGTCCGGGCTGTTGTGACGATAATACACTAAAATAAGTACAATCAGAAACAGTAAGTAATTGCCCCATGCGAGATAAGAAGCAGTCTGCTTTTCTTTGTTGATGGAGATAAAACCTGCGCTTTCTTACTCCTATAAAATTCAGGCTTGTTGGTGTTCTTGAGGCGGACCGAGAAATATTTTTATAGAACTGAAGAATTGTTTTAAAAAGTTTTAAAAACAGTCTTATTAAATTGATGGTTTTAACTAACGTATTGTGTGCATTAAATCTGTTAACTTACTTTGGCGCCTGTTGCAATTAATGTCAATTGCTTTAAGTATTTATACGTATTGTTTTAATAGTCTGTTTTCTATCAATTATATGCAATGTGCAAACTACCAAGCCTAAACAAAATACTTATAGATTGGTATCATTAAAATTCTTAATGGCAACAATCTTTGCTGTTGTTTTGTAATGGCTCATCATATTCATCATGGCGGCGCATCCACATTCCGCTTTCATTACGGCCAAGAGGTGCACGGTCGAGCCATTGATAAATATTCCATAAACCATCCATGCCTCTTGCATAAGCAGAGTAGGTATGATACACCGTTCCTTCATGCAATGCGAAGGCACTCATGCCAGGCGCTTCCTGTGTGTATGTTGCCCAGTCTGCACCTGTAGTGGCCGCAATTTTTTTACCTTCTTCCGGCGCTGTATCATTTGAATTTATTTCGCTTTGCTTTGAATGGACATTGCCTTGGTTATAATTATATTCTACGTTACCACTGCGTTGTTGTTCAGGTGTAAACGAAACGTTGAAGTCATAATTAAAATCGCTGTTAAATGATGATGCCCATGGAAACGTCCATTGCATGCGTTTTTTAAAAGCGTTTAATTTTTCTAGCGGTGCACGGGATACTGCCCACAACATTAAATCATGATTTGCAAGGTGTGTATAGATGCCATTGAACCCATCTGCAATTGCTGAACAATGCGGGCAACCTGCATCAAAATCTGGCCCGAACATAAAATGATAAATGAGCAGCTGTGAGCGCCCTTTAAACAATTCAGCAAGCATACTATTACCCGCGTCTGTATTAAATTGGTAATCCTTACCTATTTTAACCCAAGGCAATTGTTGGCGTTTTTGTGTAACATCGTCGCTAAGTTTGGTTAATTCCTTTTCTGCTTTTAGCAAATCAACCCTGGCTGTGGTCCATTCTTCCTGCGATACTATTGTGTGGTTTCCAGTACCATGAGCAGTTGTTATACCAGGCATAAAAATGTTTTTAATTATTTGATGCTGTTTAGCAAACTTATAAAAATTATAACTCTTTTAATGGTGATGGCATGTTACTGATTAAACAATTAAGTTGACAATATATAGATAATGAAGTTTATTAAAACAAAACTTCTTTAAAGGCTTTCGCTGCTTTGTGTACATGTACATTCCAATCATCAGCTGCCAAACCATCAGCCCCATCTGAAATATATTTCAGGCACAGAAAAGGAATACTTTCTTTCATGGCAATTAAAGCCAACGCATAAGCTTCCATATCAATAACCGTATAATCTCCGGAAAGATGATTCATTTCAAATTTATCACCCGTGCCGCAAACACCTTGTGGGAGCCCAGGTAAATTCATTCCATATTCAAGCACAACCGGAATATCAGATAATGGTGTTTCATATTGCTGAAAACCTAACCCTCTTACATCCATATCCCGCTGAATAAACGTTGTACAACAGATTACTTCGCCTTTTTTAAAACGGCTGCTGCCGGCAGAACCAAGATTTACAATCAGTGATGGTTTTGTATGTTCAATGTATTTTGTAAGCACATACGCTGCGCTTAATTTGCCGATACCTGTAAACAGACAATTGTAATTTTTAAATTCTTCTGCTGCCTCGGACTCTAACGCGAAAACAAATACTATTTCTTCTTCTGAATATTTATTTAAAGGATGTTTGCCGGTCATGCAGCAAGTTTTATGTGCGTTAACCTTTTATAGCACCGAATGTTATTACTTATTTTCTTTTGCCTGTATAGCTGTGAACTTCTCATGAAAGCTTTTAGCAAACGCTTTCATTTCATCTGTCAGTTCTTTTTGATGCGTGGCGCGGTTATAGGTGTCTGCCATTGTTATTAGTGTCTGGTAAAAAAAATCTGCCATTTCATCTACCAGCATTTCTTTTGTCCAGAGGTCAATGCGCATGGCTGTTTTTTCTTCACCATCCCAAAAAGAAAGCATGATGCCTTTTGCCTGCTGCGTATGTTCAATCGTGCTGCCGGTTGCATTCCATTCTATCTGCTGCGGAAATTTGTCTTCATCAAGCTTTACCTTAATTGTTATTGTTGAATCTTTCATGTATAATTTTATAAAACGGTTTTAAGAATGTGTCGCAGTCTCTAAAAGTTGCCACAATTGATTGCGGTAAGTTTCACGATTAAAATTCAATGCCTGTTTTTCTGCGGCTTCCCGTAACTGCGCCTGCCGGTTTTCATCTTTATATAAATTAATTAAAGCGTTTCCTAAAGATTCAGGCAACCTGTTATCAGTGTAATAAGCAGCATCACCTAAATATTCATGCACTTCTTCGTCTTTAAAACTGATGATGGGCAATGCACATTTTAAAGCGATAGATAAAACCGCCAGGTCAGCAAAGCCGGATGAAAAATGAATAAATGAATGTGCAGATGAAAGCGCAGAAACAACATTCATTTCATCAAGGTTTTCTAATAAGTTAACATCACCACGGTGTTTATATTTTTTTAATTTTTCGTGAATGCCTGCATCAAAGCCTTCATGCTTTGGCAGCAGCAGTAGCTTCATATTGCTTTGCTGCCATTTTTTAAAAATTGAAAAGCCGCGCAGTAAGATTGTAAAATCATCTTCAGCATTATCATTTATTACGCTTATAAAAAAGTCGTTGTTTTCAGACTGCATTGCTTTAATCATGATCTTTTCATGCCATTCAAACTTCCTAAAATTATCAGGCGCTGTAAAACGTATTGCATAAACAATGTTGTTTAATTTATTTTCTTTATTTAAACCTATTACCTTTTTTTCAGAATATGTTATTGCACCATATACCTTATTAATTGTATGCTGAAATTTATCTATCGCAATCTTATTAATGCCAGATAAAGAACTATTATTTTTATTAAGCAAAGTTTGGTCTAAAACAATCAACTGCGGAATTTTGTTATTAATAGTAATACCATTAAGATCAATTAATACAACGGGTTTAAGTTTCTTTAAAATAGATTTAAGCTTTACTACGTACCACCATTTTAATACAAAACTGCTGTTACTTTCAATTAATATATATACGATAGCATTTTCTGTAATCTGTTGTTTAAAAGCAGGTATAGAATTGCTCCACGTTTTAACCTGGTAGTTTAATTGCAAAGCAGCTTCATCAAGCAAAGAAGATATATAGTCAGAATAATAACCTGCATTTATGTGTTGAATAACGGCAATGCGCATGTGCGCAAAAATAAAAGGCTGCCTTGTAAAAAGCAGCCTTGTAAAAAAAATTTATAGTATTATTCAGCCACTATAAACTGAGACCTTGCCACAATCCTGCTGTTTTGTTCAGCAAGAATTATATAAGTGCCTGACCTGATGTTTAACCCATTTATACTATATGCGTTTTTACCTGTTGATGCATTGAGTGAGTTTTCAACATGCAACACTCTCCCTGAAAGATCCGTAATACGTAACGTTACAAGTGATGACTGCGCTAACTGAAGTACAACTTTTATGTTATTAGCTTTTGCCGGGTTTGGTGTAACTAAAATTCCCGGTAATGCTATTGTATTTGCAGTTGCAAATGCTGCAGAGGTACCGCCGGTTATATGTATCCTGTAATCTTCTACTTCACCATTAGTAAATGTACCACATGTTGTTGTGCGTGCACTATTGTAATGCATAATAACACGCATACGTGTATAACCGGTTAAAGCACTTGCCGGCACTATAAATGTTCCGGTAACTATACCCGTACCATTTACACTTGCCACCTGCTCAACAGCATCAAATACTTTGTTTTTGTTATAATCAATATATACAGTCCAGTACTCATTGCGTGATGAACCTGTAAAACCAGGCGTAAGTGTAATGCCTGCTGAACTGCCTGTAGCAAGCGTTGCCATTAAAGAGGTATAATCACCGTAACCATTGTTGTTGCCGCTTGTATTGTTAATGCTTCCTAAAGTAACATTATTTATATATTCATTAGCTGTGCTGCCCGTGGTAGAACAATATGTAGTGCCGGTTGTAGCCAGTGTAGTGAATGATGCCACACTGCTGTAGGCGCTTGTTGTGCTGCCTGAACAAACGGTTTGTACCTGATAATTATAAGTGGTGCTGGCACTTAAGCCTGTTAAACTACGGGATGTTGCTGTAATGCCTGACACAGTTGTGTAAGTAATAGCCGCTGCGGTTTTATATTGAAGATTATAACTCACGGCGCCTGTTACTGCACCCCAGCTTATCGTAGCTGATGTGCTGGTTACGAACGATGCTGCAAGACCTGAAGGTGCATTGCATAAACCTGTTGTAACCTGGCCTGCTGCCTGGAAAGCCTGTATGATGCCATAACCGCTAACATTATCATAGCCGGAGCTTTCAACATCTAATGCTGTTGACGTAAGAATAGCTCTTACCTGTGCCGGTGTTAAAGATGGATTACCAGATAACAGCAATGCTGCAATGGCGCCGGCATGTGGTGCAGCGCAGGATGTGCCAAAGAACGGGCTAAGCCCTGTTGATGCTTTAAATGTTGTGGAAACACCATCGGCAGCGGTCAAATCTGGTTTGGCAAGTGTACTTCCGCCGCCGCTTGCAAACGTAAAGCTGCCGGCAGTTATTACTGTGCCATTAGGATTATAAAATATCTTTCTTGGCCCGTCTGAAGAAAATGGTTCTACTTTATTTGTTGACACAAAAGGATTTGGGTAAGGGCCGGTTGGGTAACCCGTTGTAAAGGCTGTAGCGGCAGGTGTTGCTGCCATACAAAAAGCTGCTGCTGCGCATGCATGTCCCGTTGTTTGACCATTGGTTGCCACAGTTAAAGTACCTCTGTTTGTATTAAGATGAAATGCTCTTACAGCTGCAGCCGTAGTTTTAAAAACAACTAAACGGTCACCTTTTGTAAGCCGCAATGAAGGTGTTATTTCTTCATAAGGATCCTGGGTACCGTTTTGAACAGTGGTAGAAGATTTTTTTACTGTACCTGTTGAGCTTACTAAAAAGAGATCATAATCATTGGCAGATGCGCCATAAGGATCGCTCCAGATTAAATTATATACTTCACCTGCCGCAGTAATAATATCTCCGTTAACAGGTGAGCCAACGGTTCCAAAGTTATGGATAGTACCTGCTTTGCTGCCACCGGTAAATGCTGCAGAGCCCGCATCATTAAAATCTCCTTCAAAAACACCGGATGTACCTTTTGCCAATGAACCGGAATTACCTGCAGATGAAAAATATAAAGCGCCTGCTGCTGTTACAACGTCAACTGCCTGTGCAGGTACGCCATCCTGGAATGCAGGTTCATCGAAATAAGCAACATCATCCAATATTACATTACAGCCGTAGGTATTTCTAAGTGCCTGTATGTTAGAGGCAAAACCAGCCTCACTAACATCAGCAGTTGCAAAATATAATGTAGCTGCCGGTGCCAGATCATGTATTACCTGCAGCATTGCCCGGCCTTCATCAGAACCGCTTGAAAAATCCTGAACCACGGTTACCGGAGTTGTATATCCGTCAGGATTTCCTGCACCAGGCAAATCACCACTGGTCACATCTGCTGCTGCTCCACCTTTTGCATCATAGCTATCAGACAATACACCAATTTTTATTCCCTGTCCTAAATAACCATAAGTACTTCTTACATCATCAGCACGATGGTCTGCATCGCCTTGTGAAGTAACAGTGCCTTCAAGCGGACGCTGCTTCTTTAAATAAGCAGATAATTGTGTACGTACATTTGCAACTCTTTGTTCAAATGGTATTGTTCTCGTTAATTCATTCCTGCCTTTATCTACCACCATTGATTTTATGGCTGGCTCAATAAACTTTACTTCGGGATAAGCAGCAATAGCTTCTATTATCTTCAGGTTTACTGTTGCACGAACGGTATGATATTGTTCCGACGCAAATATGATCTTTCCGCCTGCTGCAGTAAGCTTTGAAAGAAATGCCCGGGTTATATCACCTTTAATATCCACTTTTAATGTTCCGGTAACGGCATCCGCTTCTATATCAGCGGCAGCAGGCTCCAGGTCAACGCCTGCGGCCATTTTTTCGCCGCGGAATTCTTTTGCTGCCTGAAGCAATCTGGAATCCATCTTTTGCTGTGCCGGTGTGCGGCTGTTTTTTTCCTGTAATAAAGATTCTATCTGCTTCATAGTGGCAGATGTTACCTGCGCATAAGAATGATAGCTGCCAAAGACAATTAAGATGAATAAAAATTTAATGTAATTTTTCTTGTACATAAACAATTGTTTTAAGTTATATGAATGATTTAAGAATAACAGCAATAAATAAGACTTAAAGTATAGTAAAGAACGAACGCAAACAATTTTAAAAAACCTTGCTGCGGTATTCAACTCCTATATTTAATGTTTTAGAGCAATTAATGCATTAATGGAAAGCTGCTCCTAAATAGGCAGCTTTCCATTGTATGAAATTACTCTGCTATAATTTTGTACGCGCTATAATTTTATTGTTTTGTGCTGCGCTAATTATATAAGTTGCCGGTCTTATGTTCAGCCCGTTTAAGCTGTACGTATTTTTACCGGCACTTAAATTAAGGTTATTATCAACACGCAATATTTTACCGGAAAGATCAGTAATTTTTAATGTTACCTGCATAGTTTGCGCCAGTTGCAACTGAACTTTTACATTATTGCCTTTTGCAGGATTTGGCATAACCACCATTTCCGGTGCAACAATGAAAGTTTTAGCAGAAGCAAATGATGCACCAGCACCGCCTGTAATATTTACTGTATAATCTTCCACTTCGCCATACGTAAATGTTCCGCAGGTTGTGGTTCGGCTGCTTCCGTAATGCAAAATAACACGCATACGTGTAGCGCCACTGGTAGCCGTTGTTGAAACAGTAAATGCCTTGGTTAGGGCAGCTTTGCCACTACCTGAAGTAACCTGTTCACCAGCATCTGTGAAATCACCATCATGATTATAATCAATATAAACAGTCCAGTATTCAGTGTATGATGAACCTGTAAAGCCCGGCGTAAGTGCAATGCTTGCAGAACTACCTGCAACAAGACTTGTACTTAATGCTGTATAATCTGCATAGCCACTGTTATTACCACTTGTATTGCTTATACTGCCCAGCACAACTTTGTTTATATATTCATAAGTGGTAGTGCCTTTTGTTGTGCAATAAGTAACAGTAACTGAACCGGATGTTGTAAACGATGAAGATGTACTGTATGCGCTTGAAGATGTACCTGAACAAACGGTTTGTACCTGGTAGTTATAAGTTGTGATTGCAGATAAACCGGTTAAATTATATGATGTGCCTGTAAGCCCGCTAACGGTTGTCCATGTTGTAGCAGCCGATGTTTTATATTGAAGATTATAGCTTGCTGCACCGGTAACTGCGCTCCAGCTCACCGTTGCTGATGAGCTTGTAACAGATGAAGAAGCAAGGCCTTTTGGTGCAGCGCATGTTGGACCGGAACCACCAACCTGGGCTGCTGCCTGGAATGCCTGTATAATACCATACCCGCTGTTGATATCATAACCTGAACCTTCTACATCTAAAGCAGATGAAGTAAGTATTGTTCTTACCTGTGAGGTTGTTAATGAAGGATTGCCGGACAAAATTAAAGCTGCTATCGCACCGGCATGAGGTGCGGCACATGAAGTACCAAAAAAAGGATTCAACCCGGTAGATGCGGCGAAGGTTGTTTTAACACCATCCGCAGCGGTTAAATCAGGTTTGGATAATGATGTTCCGCCATTGGTTCCGAATATAACATTACCCGGAGTAACTGCCGTTCCATCAGGATTATAAAATATGCGTCTTGGCCCATCAGAAGAAAAAGGTTCTACCTTGTTAGATGAATTAAAAGGATTAGGATAAGGACCGGTTGGATATCCTGTTGAAAATGCTACGTTTCCAGGTGTTGCCGCCATACAAAAAGCATTAACAGCACAGGCATGCCCTGTAGTTTGCCCGTTGGTAGCTACCGTTAATGTACCCCTGTTGGTATTAAGATGAAATGCTCTTACGGCAGCAGCGTTTGTTTTAAATACTATTAACCGGTCACCGCTTTTTAATGCCGGTGCAGATATTTGTTCATAAGGATTTTGAGAGCCACTTTGAACATTCGTAGAAGAAGCTTTAACAGTACCTGTTGAACTTACAAGAAAAAGGTCATAATCATTAGAACAAGCGCCCCATGGATCGCTCCAGTTTAAATTATATACCTGACCAACAGATTTAATAATGTCTCCGTTTACCGGGGATGATGTTGTTCCAAAATTATGAATGGTACCGGCTTTGCTGCCGCCTGAAAAAGGTGAAGAACCAGCATTATTAAAGTCTCCTTCAAAAACACCTGAAGTACCCTTTGCTAATGAGCCTGAATTACCTGCTGAAGAAAAATACAGGGCGCCGGCTGCCGTTACCGCATTTACAGCCTGGGCAGTTATACCATCCTGGAAAGCAGGCTCATCAAAATAAGCAACATCATCAATTATAATGTTGCAACCATAAGTATTGCGGAGTGTTTGAATATTTGTTGCAAATGATGCTTCACTTACATCAGCAGTTGCAAAATATAAAGTAGCAGCCGGTGCAAGATCGTGTATTACCTGCAGCATTGCCCTGCCTTCATCTTCACCACCTGAATAATCCTGAACCACCGTTACCGGAGTTGTATAGCCATCAGGATTTCCTGTACCCGGCAGGTCACCACTGGTAACATTTGCTGCAGCACCACCTGTTGCATTATAGCTGTCAGATAAAACACCGATTTTTATTCCCTGCCCCAAGTAACCATACGTGGTTCTTACATCAGCGGCACGATGATCAGCATCGCCTTCTGAAGTAACACTCCCGATTAACGGACGCATTTTATTAAGATAAGCACTTACCTGTTTCCGCACCCTTGCAATACGGTCTTCAAAAGAAACAGATGTATTTTGTTTGTTCATCCCCGCATCAACCACCATACTTTTTACAGCCGGCTCAACAAATTTTACACCTGTATAACCTGCAATAGTTTCAACTGACTTAAGACTTATGGTTGCACGAACAGTATTATATTTTGGTGAAGCATAGATAATTTTTGCACCAAGTGCAGTGAGTTCTGCCAGAAATGCATCTGTAATATTTGCACTGATATCCACTTTTAAAACACCGGCAAAATCTGCATCTACCTTTGCAGCATCTAATGTAACATCAGCAGCCATTTTTTCACCGCGGTTCTCTCTTACTGCCTGTAATAAGCGTGAATCAATTTTACGTTGCGCCGGTGTACGATTACTTTTTTCTGCAAGCAAAGATTGAATCTGCTGCAAAGTTGCTTGTGTTACCTGTGAAAAAGATTGTAATAAAATAAAGCTGAATGCAAAAAGAGATAAAGTTTTTTTCATCATAAAATGATTTTAAAATTAAAGTTTTTGGAGACTGTTAAGATTTTTGATTGTTATACATAGCAATAGATTCATGGAGGAACTATTCTTTTTTTCATAAAGAAGTACTTGATTGATGAATCATTTTTTTAAGTTCAATAAAAAACAGAGAAGCAGTCGTTAACTGTAAAACGGAATTATAATTTTTCTAAAGCGGAGGGGAAATTATATAAAAATTATTTACAAAAAACTTTTTAAGAAACTATATTTAAACCTGAAACATAAGTATTATGTATTGTAATTTTTAAATTCAATTCTAATTAAAAATCATATTTGAAGTATCAATATAACATTTTGGAATGCTTAATAATCAGGACAGCTTTAAAAGATTTTTGATGGTTGTATTTCGTAATTCAAACGCATATACTCTTTGCTTACGTCAACATAATTTAATAACTGATTATTCAACAACAATAAACTTAGTTCTTGCAACAATCCCATTGCCTTGTTCTGCAATAATTACATAAGTGCCTGGTTTAAGATGCAAACCATTCATTCTATAAATATTTTGACCTCTTGATACATTAGATAATTTTTTATTCGCCAACAGCCTGCCTGAAATGTCTGTTATGCGTAATGTAACAGGTGCAACCTGCGGCAGATGAAGCATGACTTTTACATTATTTCCTTCAGCAGGATCAGGTGTAACAAACATGCCTGATGACAAAGTTGATTCTGCATCTACATTTGCACTATTGCCTGTTGATGTATTGATTATATGTATCCTATAGTCTTCAACTTCACCGCCAGAAAATGTATCACAGGTGTTTGTACGTGAACTGTTATAATGCATGATAACCCGCATACGTGTGTAACCGCTTTTAGCGTTAGCAGGTATTGTAAATGTTCGTGAAACAGTACCTGTTCCATTGCTGCTTGTTACCTCTTCATTTGCATCGAAAACTTTGTTCTTATCATAATCAATATAGACTGTCCAGTATTCCTTATATGCTGCATTAGTAAACCCCGGGGTAAGCGTAATGGCTTTTGAAGTGCCTGCATTAAGTGTTGCAGTTAACGAAGTATAATCACCATAACCATTATTATTTCCACTTGTATTATTTATACTGCCTAAAGTAACCTTATTTATATACTCATATGTTGTATTGCCCTTAACATAACAATAAGCAATGCCTGATGTTGTGAATGATAAAGCCGGGCTGTAAGAGCCTGAAGAATTACCTGAACATACTGTTTGAACCTGGTAGTTATAAGCAGTGCCGGCATTTAATCCTGTAATAGTATATGAAGATGTGAGAATACCGGTAATGGTAATCCATGCAGAAGCAGAAGATATTTTATACTGAAGATTATAAGTTGCTGCGCCAGGTATAGCACTCCAGCTAAGTGCTGCAGATGATGATGTTACTGATGATGAAACAAGATTTACCGGTGTAGCGCAGCTTGCGATACCTGGCGCACCAATGCCAACTGCATACCATGCATTCTCAACTTGTGTAACTTCTTTTGAAGAAGCTCCATATAAATCTGCAGCAGCGTTTATACAGGCTGTGCGCCAATCCGCATATTGAGATGTTGGAGTAAGATACATTGCATTGGTGCGGTATAAAATTGCTTCAGCTTTTGTTATGCCTATACCTGTAACTGAATAATTATTACCATTATCATTTGTGCCGCTGCCACCTTCAACTAATAAATAAAACATGAAGTTGCCTACACCACAATTGGTATGAACGCCATAATTATCATAACTGTCCATTGCCCAGTTAATGCCTTTATAAGTATTTGGCTGGTTATAAGCTTTCGGGTTACTCATATCCCTCAAAATAAAATTCATATCATTACCTAACCTCCAGTCTAAATCATTTGGCTTAGTCCAGAACTGAACGGATTTACCGAAAATATCACTCATACTTTCATTCATAGCGCCGGATTCTTTGCTATAAATTAAACCGCTTGTTTGTTGCGTTATGCCATGCGTAAGTTCATGCCCTACAATATCAATAGCAGCCATACCACCATTCGCGCCTGATGATCTGTTTCCAAAAATTACAGCATTACCATCCCAAAAAGAAGCATCTGTGTTTAGTGTGTTTACATAAGCAGTAATTGTAGCACCTCTGTCATCGTAACTATTCCTGTTAAAAACGGTTTTATAGAATAAGTAAGTTTGAGATAAACCGTAATGTATATCAAGTGCCGCCTGGTTTGTACCCGCCAAATTCCAGTTTGATGGGGTGCTTATATAATCGGTGCCACTGATATCCGGTTCACCATGAAATGTAAGAATACCTCCGCCTTTACTATAATCTCTTAAACGGCAGCTGCCGTTGTTATAATCAGAATGTATGGTTTGTATCCTGCTGTAAGCGGTAGCGGCTGTGCCCGTTGTATCAGAATAAAAAATTTCATCTTCCCTGCCTAAAACTTTCGCTGTTATTGCATCAACATAATAGTATGCACGGCTTAATGGCTTTATTGCATACACATCCACTTTATAACAAAGGCGCAGCTTTTCTGCATCTTCATCTGCACTATACCAAACAAGACTTGCAGCAGGTTTATAAGAAGCATTGCTGTTGCCGGTTTGCTTTTTTATTCTTTGTTGCATATCATCATCCTGCCATGCATAGATTTTTGCATCAGCATATTTTACTGCTGCATTAATACTATGCTCAACTGAAATTTTTGCTGATGAATACTTATCAATTATTGGATCGAAATCTGTAACAATATTTCCACCAAGGCTTTTTAATAAACCGTTTTTAGTATGAACGATATATAGACTATTTTCAACACGAACGCCCTTGTAGGTTTGATAATAACGATAATGAATAAAATTGGATTTATCCTGTACAGTTTGAGTTAGCACAAGCTGTGAGGCGGCATTAATGTTAAGTAATTCATTAAGTGAGGTGACAGAAAAATTTATGTATTGATTTTCAGGAATTGATATCAACTGCTTACTTATTCCATGCCCGCCGCGAAGGAGTTGACTCAGCGAAACCTGTGCTTTGGTTTTAAATATGATAAAACTTAAAAAACACAGAAACATTATTTTTCGCATAGCATAATTTAAAGTATCAGGAATAAATATAACGGGCAGTATTGTTGTACATAAAAACAGTTATTTGTTACAGTTAATACAACACGGATAGCAGTTTTCAGAAGTTGGTATTAAAAAATAAGCAGTAATGAAATTAGTTGTTTTTACAATATTACTTACACAGGCTGATAAATAAATTACAAAGTCATAATCTTTACAATCAATTCTTTTAATAATGATGCGTCCCCGGCACCATTATTATTTATACCAATACCTTTAAGATTATATTCATGCAGCAATAAAATAATTTTTTCTGCACCTGAAAAACCATAGTTCTTTATAGCTGTTATCGCCTGCTTTGCAGCAAATGTATTATTGTAAAAAAAAGGCTTCAAAGCATTTTCAGAATGATCATTTAAAGAAGCAGCTGTATAAATTTTAGTGAAATAATTATACAAGGTTGGCAGAATTAGTTGCAATGGAGCGGCTTTTGGGTTGCTTTGAAAATATTGGATGATGCGAATTGCTTTTGAAAAATTTTTCTGACTGATAGCATCCTGCAATTCAAACACATTAAATTCTTTGCTTACACCAACATAATTTTCAATATCATCTTCGGTAATGATTTTTTTATTATTAAGGTTGATAGAAATTTTTTTTATTTCATTTTTTAAGCGATTCAAATCATTCCCGATATGATCAACCAATAATAATAACGCTGTATGATTGATGCTTAAACCAAAGCTTTCAATTAATTGCTTTGTCCATTCAGGAAGCTGGTTTTCATAAATTTTTTTTGTAGATAAAAGCTCTCCATGTTGCTTAACTGCTTTAGAAAATTTGGTTCGTGAATCTAATTTTTTGTCTTTATAACTTACTACTAAAACTGTAGAAGACAAAGGCTTTTGAATATAATTTTCAAGCCTGTCAATATCCTTCATTTGCTGCGCTTCTTTCAGCAACACCACTTTTCTTTCACCAAACATTGGGTAACCCATACATGCATTCACCACACTTGGCCAGTCAGCATCCTTGCCATAAAAAATGGTAAGATTAAATTGCGCTTCAGCCTCACTTAAAATTTTATGTTCTGCGTAATCAACAACTTCATCAATAAAAAATGGTTCTTCACCTTCAAGCCAGTAAACAGGTTTAAATTTTTTATTCTTCCAGTCACCAATAATTTTTTCAACAGACATATTCAAAAATAAGTCAGCAAACTGGAAAGTCCGGAAGTCAGAAAAGCAAAAATTTAATCAAATTTTTTTCCGACTTCCGGACTTACTGACTTCCAAACTTTCTTCTTACATTCATGCAAATGAAAAAATTTTATTTAATAATCAGCTGCCTAATTTTTTTGATTGATGCAAATGCACAATCCTATAAAACACTTCACTTTAACAGTATAGTTTGCGATACGCATAACGATATTATAAGCACATGCCTTGAAAAAGGTTATCGCTTTGATAGTAATCTTACCGGCAAAACGCACAGTGATTTAAAACGCATGTTCCAAGCCGGCATAGATGTGCAGGTTTTTAGTATCTGGTGCGATGAAACGCAGCCACAACCTTTTGCTTTTGCCAACCGTGAAATTGATACTTTGTATGCATGGATAAACCGCCATCCTGATAGCATGGTGATTGTTAAAAATTCAAATGATTTAATTCAGGCAGTGCAGCAACATAAACTGGCTTGTATGATTGGTGTAGAAGGTGGCCACATGATAGAAGATGATGTAAATAAACTTAGCAGCTTGTATGCACGTGGTGCAAGATATATGACGCTTACCTGGAACAATAATACTTCCTGGGCAACAAGTGCAAAACATGAAACAGACACTTCGCATCCGGCGCATTTAGGTTTGAATGATTTTGGAAAACAGGTTGTGAAAAGCATGAACAGGATGGGAATGTTGGTTGATTTAAGTCATGTTGGCGAACATACTTTTTGGGATGCCATTCATACTTCAACCAAACCAATTTTAGTTTCGCATAGTGATGTTTATGCTTTGTGCCCTGTGTTCAGAAATTTAAAAGATGAGCAGATAAAAGCTGTTGCAAAAAATGGTGGTGTTATTCAGTTGAATTTTTATTCAGGGTTTTTAGACAGTACATTTCCCGCAAAAGAAACAGCATTCGAAGCAAGGCATAAAGCAGAAAAAGACTCATTAATGCAAGCTGGCAAGCAGGAATTTTTTGCAGATAATTATTTGTTCTTAAAATATGCTGATGAAGTGAAAAATATGCGTGCACCTTTTCATCTGTTGCTTGACCATCTTGATTACATTGTAAAACTTGTCGGCGTTGATTATGTTGGATTAGGAAGTGATTTCGACGGCATTACTTTCCCGCCGCAGCAACTGGATGATGTTACTGCCTTTCCGCTAATTACAAAAGCATTAATGGAACGTGGTTATAAAGATGAAGACATTAAAAAAATTCTTGGCGGTAATTTTATAAGGGTTTTGAAGGCGAACGAAGTGAAGTAATAAGCTGTTGGCTTTTAGGTATCGCTGATAGCATTACCAATAATTATTTATAACTAAAGTTTCATCACTTTATCAAATAAGGTTGAATTGCTTTCTTCCAAATTGCATAACCTTTCTTATTCATGTGCAAACTATCACTTAAGAATATTTCAGGCTTTGGTTGATTGTTACTGCCCATCATTAAATCATACACATTCACAAACGAAACATGTGTTTGCTGGTTGATATAATTTTTAATTAGTGTGTTTGCTTCTACCATTTTGCTCCAGAATTCTCTGCGGCTCGGGCTTGGCTTTATCGAAATAAAAACAACCGGAACATCTTTCATTCTTGCACGTATTATTTCATACAATGTTTTAAAGTGCTTGAAAACAGTTAAAGCAGAAATTGTAGTGTCTTCAGCAAAATCATTTTCACCGCAATAAATTACTATTTCTTTAGGGTTGTATGGAAAAATAATATCATTCGCATAACCAATTACATCAGGCAAAGTAGAACCACCGAAACTGCGGTTTAATATTTTATAGCCTGGAAAACATGACTGCACATCAATCCATTTTCTAAAGGAAGAACTGCCTGTAAAAAGAATGGCGTGTTGTGGTGGCGGATTTAAACTGTCTTCAATTTTAAATGCCCTTATTTCATTATAAAAAGGTTTTTGCTGCGCAAATATTCTTAACGTAAAAACAGAGATGCAAATAGATAGAAGTAGTGTAAACTTTTTCATGAAGTGATTATAGAATTTTTTAAGCCAGCTCATACAAAAACTTTGCAAACTTCTATGATTAAATTGAATTTGTACTTATTTGTACAAATAGATTTGTAAATTTGCAGTATGAGCGAAATGATTGAGACGTTAGAGCAAACAGCGCTTAGTGATTATAAATATGGTTTTGTTACAGATATCGAAGCAGATGAGGCGCCGCTTGGTTTAAATGAAGATATAATCCGTTTTATTTCCCAAAAAAAATGTGAGCCAGAATGGATGTTGAAGTGGCGCTTAAAAGCTTTCCGTTATTGGTTAAGCATTGAAGATAAAGAACCAACGTGGGCAAACATTTCTTATCCTAAAATTGATTATCAGAATATAAGGTATTATTCTGCACCAAAGCAGAAAATTGCGCCTGGAAGCCTAGACGAAATTGACCCGGAATTGCGCAAAACTTTTGATAAGCTTGGTATTTCTTTGAATGAACAAAATCGTTTATCGGGAATTGCAGTAGATGCGGTGATTGACAGTGTTTCCATCGGCACAACATTTAAAGCGCAGTTGGCAGAACAGGGAATTATTTTTTGTTCAATAACGGAAGCCATTCAGCATCATCCTGATTTAGTTAAGAAATATATGGGTTCTGTTGTTCCAATGACTGACAATTATTTTGCTGCGCTGAACTCAGCCGTTTTCACCGATGGTTCATTTTGTTATATTCCAAAAGGCGTTCGCTGCCCGATGGAGTTGTCAACTTATTTTAGAATTAATGCTGAAAATACAGGTCAATTTGAACGTACATTGTTGGTGGCAGATGAAGGCGCTTATGTAAGTTATCTCGAAGGTTGCACTGCACCCATGCGTGATGAAAACCAGTTGCACGCAGCCGTCGTTGAACTCGTGGCTTTAGATAGTGCAGAGATAAAATATTCAACGGTTCAAAACTGGTATCCCGGAGATAAAGAAGGCAAAGGCGGCATTTATAATTTTGTAACTAAACGCGGCATTTGCGGTGCCAACGCAAAAATTTCCTGGACGCAGGTTGAAACCGGTTCGGCAATCACCTGGAAATATCCAAGCGTTATTTTAAAAGGTGATAATGCGGTTGGTGAATTTTATTCTGTTGCCGTTACCAACAATTTTCAGCAGGCAGATACCGGTACCAAGATGTTGCATGTTGGAAAAAATACCCGCAGCCGAATTGTTTCAAAAGGCATTTCTGCAGGTCGCAGTAACAATAGTTATCGTGGTTTAGTACAAGTTGGAAAAAATGCACATCATTCCCGCAATTTCTCGCAATGCGATTCTTTGTTGTTAGGCGATAAATGCGGCGCACATACTTTTCCTTACATCGAAACAAAAAACAGTACTTCCATAGTTGAGCACGAAGCAACAACGAGTAAGATTGGTGAAGACCAGATTTTCTATTGTAATCAACGTGGTATTGATACAGAAACTGCTATTGCATTAATCATTAATGGTTTTGCAAAAGAAGTGATGAATCAGTTGCCTATGGAGTTTGCTGTAGAAGCGCAAAAGCTTTTGGCGATTAGTTTGGAAGGCTCAGTTGGATAATAACTTATTACTTAGATTTAATACTTATAACTTATACATGTTAAGCATTCAAAATTTACATGCATCAATAGAAGATAAAAAGATTTTAAACGGAATTGATTTGCAAATAAACGCAGGCGAAGTGCATGCGATTATGGGACCAAATGGTTCAGGTAAAAGTACGTTGGCATCTGTGCTTGCTGGAAGAAACGATTATGAAGTTACATATGGTTCAGTGGAATTTGATGGCGTTGATTTATTAGAAATGTCGCCTGAAGAAAGAGCAAGGGAAGGTTTATTTTTAGCTTTTCAGTATCCGATAGAAATTCCTGGTGTTAGTACAACAAACTTTATAAAAACAGCGGTTAATGAAACGCGTAAACATCGTGGCTTAGAACCTTTGGATGCTGTTGCTTTTTTAAAGCTGATGAAAGAAAGAATGAAGTTGGTGAAAATTGACCAAAGTTTGCTAAGCCGTTCTTTAAACGAAGGTTTTAGTGGTGGTGAAAAAAAGCGGAATGAGATTTTTCAGATGGCAATGCTCGAACCAAAGCTTGCTATTTTAGATGAAACAGACAGCGGGCTCGATATTGATGCTTTACGTATTGTTGCTGATGGTGTAAATACTTTAAAAAGAGCAGACAATGCGGTGTTATTGATAACACATTATCAGCGTTTGTTGGATTATATTGTTCCTGATTTTGTACATGTATTGTATAACGGAAGGATTGTAAAATCAGGCGGCAAAGAACTGGCTTTAGAACTTGAAGAAAGAGGCTACGATTTTATTAAACAAGAAGTGGCTGAAGAAGTTTAATTATGAGTTTAGTTGAAACGATACAAGATAAATATAACGAGCTAAACACATTTGCAGGTAATGGTTTGCTGGGTTCTATGCGTGAAAAAGCTTTTGAAAAATATAACAAATCAGGCATTCCTACGTCGAGGCATGAAGAGTGGAAATACACACGTTTAACATCGCTTGCCAATAAAAATTTTGAACTGAATGCAACTGCTATTTTGCCTTCTGATGAAGTGTTGAACAGCATTCGTTTACAAACTGAATACGCTGCGGAACTGTTCTTTATAAATGGTGTTTTTATAAAAGAAATTTCATCTTTTCAAAATGATGCAATGGTTGTTTTACCATTGAATGAAGCAGCAGAAAGTGAACACAAAAATTACCTGCATCAGCATTTAAATCAAAGCAGCAAATACATGAAAGATGGCATGAATGCTTTGAACGCAGCATTCACTGCAAACGGTTTATTTGTATTGATTAAAAAGGACAAGGTTGTTGACAAACCAATCATCATTTATCATCTTACTGATACAACCGATGATAATGTTTTTGTGCAGCCAAGAAGTTTATTTGTGATTGAAGAAAACGCGCAGGTTCAGTTAATTGAATTATATAAAAACAATGGCTTGCAGGAAAGTTTTACCAACGAGGTGATTGAAATTGCTGTGCATGAAAATGCAAAGCTTGAATATTATAAAGTGCAGGATGAAACTGAGAATTGTCACCATGTTGGAACAACGCATGTGCAGCAGGTTGGCAAATGTTTTACGCATTGTGTAACGGTTACGTTGAATGGCGGAACCATACGCAATAACATCAACATGATTCTGGAAGCGCCAAACAATGAAGGTCATTTATATGGCTTGTATATGGTTGATGGCAAAACACATGTTGATAATCACAGTATCGTTGATAATGTGATGCCGAATTGTTTCAGCAATGAATTATATAAAGGCATCATGGAAGGCAATTCAACCGGCGTATTTAACGGTAAGATTTATGTTCGGCAGGATGCGCAAAAAACAAATGCTTATCAATCAAACAAAAATGTATTGATGAGCGATACAGCTTCTGTAAACACTAAACCGCAGCTCGAGATTTATGCAGATGATGTAAAGTGTTCGCATGGTTGTACGGTTGGTCGTTTGGATAATGAAGCTTTATTTTATTTGCGTGCAAGAGGCATTGATGAAAAGCAGGCAAAAGCTTTATTGCTAAATGCGTTTGCATCTGATATTTTGGAACAGGTGAAACCGGAAGCATTGCGCACTTACATCGGGAAAAAAATTAATGAACGTTTGAATATTGATGAGTTATGATTTCTGCTGATACAGATATAAAACCTTTTGATGTTACGGCAATTCGCAAAGAATTTCCCGTGCTTCAAAGAAAAGTAAAAGGGAAAAATTTAGTATATTTTGATAACGCCGCAACAGCACAAAAACCACAGGTTGTTATTGATGCGTTGGTAAGTTATTACCAGCAATTCAATGCAAATATTCATCGTGGCATTCATTCATTGGCTGAAGAAGCAACGGCTGCTTTTGAAGCAACACGTGATACAGTAAAGGATTTCATAAACGCAAAATATCGCGAAGAAATCATCTTTACACATGGCGTAACAGAAAGTATTAATTTAGTTGCAGCAACGTGGGGAAGACAAAATATTAAAGAAGGTGACGAGATAATTATTTCAGGAATGGAACATCATTCCAACATTGTTCCGTGGCAGATGTTGTGTCAAGAAAAGAAAGCAAAACTTAAAATAATTCCGGTTGATAATAATGGTGAACTTATAATGGATGAATATGAAAAACTCATCACATTAAAAACAAAAATTATTTCTATTGTTCATGCCTCAAACTCGCTTGGAACAATAAACCCGGTAAAAGAAATTATAGAAATTGCTCATCAGCATAATATAATTGTTTTGGTTGATGGTGCACAGTCTGCGGTTCATTTGGATATTGATGTGCAGAATATGGATTGTGATTTTTTTGTATTATCAAGTCATAAAATTTATGGACCAACCGGCGTTGGCGTGTTGTATGGAAAGAAAGAATTGCTTGAAGAAATGCCGCCGTACATGGGTGGTGGCGAGATGATTAAAGAAGTAACTTTTGATGGCACGACTTACAACGATTTGCCGTATAAATTTGAAGCCGGTACACCAAATATTGCAGACACCGTTGCCTTTAAAGCAGCGCTTGATTTTGTGAATGAAGTTGGCAAAGACAATATTCGTAAGTATGAAGTTGCACTTACAAAATATGCGATGAATAAGTTGTCGCAGATTGAAGGTGTTCGGTTAGTTGGAGCAGCAAAACATAAAACCAGCGTTGTTTCGTTTATAGTTGATGGCGTGCATCCGCAGGACATGGGGATTTTGCTGGATAATTATGGAATCGCTGTAAGAACCGGTCACCATTGTTGCCAGCCTTTGATGAACAGGTTTGAAATTCCTGGAACGGTGCGTGCATCATTTGCGATGTATAATACAAAAGAAGAGGTCGATGAATTGGTGAAAGGTGTTGAAAAAGCTGTGAAGATGTTGAGATAAATTTTAAAGATAAAAGTCAAAAAAAATTGGAAGCCGTTCAAACAATACAGGAAACAGAAGAAGAAATAACAGATGAATTTTCTTTGTTTGATAATTGGGAAGATAAGTATGAATACATCATTGATTTAGGAAAGAAGCTTAAGCCGTTATCAGCAGAATATAAGATTGATATCAATAAAATAAAAGGTTGCCAAAGCCAAGTTTGGCTTACTGCAAATGAAGATGATGGCAGAATTTATTTTAAAGCAGATAGCGATGCAGTAATTGTAAAAGGTTTAGTTAGCATGTTGATTCGCGTTTTATCCGGGCATACGCCACAGGAAATCATTGATACAAAACTTGATTTTGTAAATAAGATTGGTATGACAAATCATCTAGCACAAACACGCAGCAATGGTTTATTGTCAATGGTGAAACAGATGAAAAATTATGCGCTGGCTTATAAAATAAAACAGCAGTCATGATGAACGAAGAAGAACTGAAAGAAAAAATAATTGAGAAACTGCAAACCATTCATGACCCGGAAATTCCGGTGAACATTTATGATTTGGGTTTGATATATAGCATTGATGTTTTGCCGATAAATAACGTGCAGATAACAATGACATTAACGGCACCAAGTTGCCCGGCAGCCCAAACAATACCGGTTGAAGTTGACCAGAAACTGAGAGAAGTAGAAGGTGTAAATGATGTACATGTTTCTGTAACATGGACGCCGGCATGGGATAAAAGTATGATGAGTGAAGTGGCGGCGTTGGAATTAGGATTTATGTAACTAATTATTCAATATAAATTAAATAAAATGGCACAAATAAGCGTAGATAGTTTACTCGGCAGAGAAGGACCAACTTATCCTGAACAAATTGCCGCGCCTTATCGTAAAGAACTTACTGATAATGGCTTCACACAAATGCTGACTCCTGAAGATGTGGACAATGCATTACAACGCAACGATGGTAAAACACAAATGGTTGTATTGAATTCGGTATGCGGTTGCGGTGCAAGAGTGGCTCGTCCGGGTGCATTGCTTTCTTTATTCAGCAAAAATATTCCAGACGAAAGACTTACGTTGTTTGCAGGTATGGAAAAAGATGCAGTGAATCATTTTCGCTTGAATTATTTGCCTGGCATCACACCAACTTCACCAACTATTTCTTTGTTTAAAGATGGTGAATTGTTATTCATTTTACATCGCTATCAAATTGAAAGAAGCAGTGCTGGAAATATTGCGGATGAACTGATGAATAAGTTCAATGAATTTTGTACAAAGCAAAATGATGATGCATCTGTTGAAGAATTAAGACAGTTCTTCATTAAAAATTATGATGTTGACCCGATGGAAGTTGAAGCCGAAAACAAATAGTTTGAATTTGTAATGAAGATAAGCGCACAGGAAGAATATGGCATACGCATTCTCATCCGCATTGCACGATGCGCTGATGAAAGTGGATTCAGTATTCCTCAAATCAGCGAAACAGAAGGTTTAACACAGCACTACGTTGCAAAGCTTACGCGTCTGTTGCGGTTGGGTGGTTTTATTAACAGTACACCGGGACAAAAAGGTGGTTACGTTTTATCAAGACCAACATCAAAAATAAATATTAACCAGGTTTTAAAAACATTGGGTGGCGCAATGTTCGATGATGAATTTTGCGCCACTCATATTGGTGCGCTTAATCTATGTACAAATTCTGTTGATTGCTCTGCACGTTCCCTCTGGAAAATTATTCAGTTTACGCTTGACCAGGTTTTAGATAAAATAACTTTGGCTGATTTATGCGGCAGGGAAGAATCAGTTATAAAAATGAACGCTTTGCTTGCAGTACAGGAACAATTAATCAGCATTAAGTAATGCCTTACGAAAAATTATTGATTGATAATAAAGCCTGGGCTAAAGAGCAAAAAGAAAAAGACCCCGATTATTTCAACAGGCTTGCGCATATTCAAACACCGGAATTTTTATGGATTGGTTGCAGTGATAGCCGTGTGCCTGCTGATAAAATTACCGGTACTCAACCAGGTGAAATTTTCGTGCATCGTAACATTGCAAATCTTGTTATACATACAGATGTTAACCTCTTAAGCGTACTTGATTATGCTGTAAATCATCTTAAAATAAATCATGTAATAGTATGTGGACATTACGGTTGCGGTGGCGTGAAAGCTGCAATGAGTAACCACGATTATAATTATTTGCTTAACATGTGGCTGCGCAATATAAAAGATGTTTACAGTTTGCATAAAGATGAATTGAATGCTGTTGATGATGAAGAACAGCGCTTTGATAAACTTGTTGAATTAAATGTGCGGGAACAGCTAATGAAGCTTGCAAAAACATCTATTATTCAACGTGCATGGAAACACGATAAACGCCCCGTTTTGCATGGCTGGGTTTATAGCTTAAAAGATGGTATAATACATAATATTCTTGATATGCAACCGGGTTCAGCAATGGATGATATTTATGAATATGACGATTTATAATTTCAAATTGTTTATTACATATTTTCTTTACTGCTTCGTTGAAACTCAAACTCTTTTAAAAATTTTAATCAAAAAGACTGATTAGGATATTCTATTTATCCTGTTATACTCAAAATAACGGGAATTGTTTTTACGTTTGTGTTTCAAAAATCCAATATTATGCGCATAGAGCAAAAATTGCTTTTAAAAAATCAATGGGAAAATATCGGTTCTAAAAAAAATACTGAAAGTATTAAAAGCACTTTGGTTTTAGTTTTTGGTAATTATGACAAAATCAAAGATGAAAATTTATACACTTCCCTTAAAAAAGATTACCCTTTCGCCGATTTAGTATTTTGTTCGACTGCCGGCGAAATTGCGGGTTCCCGAACTTACGAAAATACCGTTTCTGTCACAGCTATTCAATTTGAAAAAACACCCGTTAAGTGCATTGACACTAACATTAATAAACATAGCAATAGTTTTGAAACAGGTAAATTTCTGAGAAGCAGTTTTGATGATGAAGGTCTCCGGTTTGTTTTTGTTATATCTGATGGCACTTTAATTAATGGCAGTGAATTAGTATCCGGCTTAAACGAGGCGAATACAACCGGTGCTTTAATTACCGGCGGCCTTGCCGGCGATGGTGATAAGTTTGAAAAAACAGTTACTTCACTCAATGCAGCACCTTCTGCAGGTAATGTAATTGCTATTGGCTTCTATGGAGATTATATACAATTAGGTCATGGTTCGTTGGGTGGATGGGATGAATTTGGTCCTGAAAAAACAATTACCAAATCTGAAAAAAATGTGTTGTATGAAATTGATAATAAATCTGCACTTGATCTGTACAAAGAATATTTAGGACCGTTCAAAGATGAGTTGCCCGGTTCTGCTTTACTATTTCCAATATCGGTATGCGAAAATTCCGATGATAAAAAAATAGTAAGAACAATTTTAAGTATTGATGAAAATGCTAAGTCAATGACGTTTGCCGGCAACATGCCGCAGGGAAGTAAGATAAGATTGATGAAAGCAAATTTTGATAACCTGATCAACGCATCAGGTATTGCTGCCCAAAATAGCTTGAAAGCGTTTAGCAATCCTGATCTCTCAATCCTGATAAGTTGTATTGGCAGAAAGCTGGTATTGCAGGAAAGAGTTACTGAAGAAATTCATGCCGCAAAAGATGTTTTTGGTTCTGATGTTTCAATAACAGGTTTTTATTCTTATGGTGAAATATCTCCGTTTCAGACTTCAACAGAAGGTTGTGATTTACACAATCAAACAATGACTATTACTGCTTTTAAGGAAATATAAATTTTAATTAATGCCCGAAATAAATACGGTTACACATTATCATAATATCCTTGAAAAACAACTCCATGTTTATTTTGAAAATGAAGGAAGCATAACACCATCGCTTGATAATTTTCTGCATGCAATTTCCAAAACATATAAAATGTTTGAAAGGGATAAAATGCTTGCTGAGCATGCGTTTTCAGTGAGTGAAAAAGAGTACCAGGAAGTATTAAGTAATGTAGGCAGGCAAAATAAAATCATTAAAGAATCAATACAGCAAATAAAAAATGCAATTACTGAACTTAACCCTGAAAGTAATTTTACAAATGAAGGTTCAGGAACAGAAATAATTAATATCATAGATTTTTTAAAGACAATTATCACGCAGGAAAAACAGCTTGAGACTGACCTTATACTTGCAAAAGAGCAGGCAGAAAAAGCGTCACAGGCAAAAAGCGAATTTCTTTCAGTAATGAGTCATGAAATAAGAACACCTCTAAATGCAATAATTGGTATTTCTGATTTGATGATGTACTCTGATGAGCTTAGTGTTGAGGATAAAAATAATGTTTCTGTGCTGCACATTTCAGCTGAGAATCTTTTGTTGCTTATAAATGATATTCTTGATTTTAGCAAGATTGAAGAAGGAAAAATAACCTTAACGGAAGCTCCTGTTGAAATTTGTCAGTTAGTTAGGAAAATAAAAGCTGCAAATAACCAGGTAGCACTGGAAAGAGGAAATAAAATAAAGTTGATGATTGATCAGGATTTACCAGGCTTCATCATTGCTGATGAATTAAGATTAAACCAGGTAATAAACAATCTTGTATCAAACGCAATAAAGTTTACAAAGAATGGGTCTATAAATATTGAAGTCTCTTTAATAAATCAAACACTTACATCAGCGATTATTCACTTCTCTGTAGAAGATACAGGTATCGGTATTCCAAAAGAAAAGCAGGAAATTATTTTTGATCATTTTACCCAGGCGGATAGTCAAATTACCCGGAGCTTTGGAGGTTCAGGTTTAGGGCTTGCTATTGTAAAAAAATTATTGAAGCTTTATAATTCAGACATTCAGGTACAAAGTGAACATGGTAAAGGATCTAAATTTTACTTTACAATTGAATTTGAAAAATCGCAGCAGGCGGATAAGCCTTTAAATTTTTTTAACAACGAAGGCGATATTGAAATATTTAGCAACAAGAAAGTCTTGCTGGTAGAAGATATAGAGTTTAATGTATTGCTGGCTGAACAACTGTTTAAAAAATGGGGTATTTTATCTGATGTTGCAGTCAATGGAAAAGAAGCCATAGATGCAGTTAAACAACATGAATATGATGTTATCCTGATGGACTTACGTATGCCTGTAATGGATGGCATTACCGCCACACGCGAAATAAGAAAATTTAATCAGGTTACACCTATAATTGCGCTTACAGCATCTGCAAGTTCTGAATTGTTAGATAAAATAAAGCACGATGGTTTTACTGATTTTGTATTAAAACCGTTTGCTCCGAAAGAGCTTAATAAAGCTATTGGTAAAGTATTGCATAAAAATTTAAACTTGAGTTGATTTACCAGCTTAACAAAGCAATGTTCATTTCTCTTTCTGTTCTGCATTATATTTTTCTTCCGCTTCTTTTGCTTTTTCAAAATCAAGCACAACACCATTTATACAATAACGCAAACCTGTTGGTGGCGGCCCATCTTCAAATACATGGCCTAAATGTGAATTACATTTACCGCACATAACTTCAGTACGTTTCATACCATAAGCTGTATCATTTGCGTAAATTACTGAACCTTTGGAGATAGGTTTATAAAAGCTTGGCCAGCCGCAGCCGCTCTCAAATTTTGTATCACTTTCAAACAAAGCATTGCCACAAACTGCGCAGTAATAAGTGCCAATTTCTTTTGAGTCTTCATACTTGCTTGTCCACGGCCTTTCAGTTCCTTTTTCTCTCGCTACATGATATACTTCAGGTGAAAGTATTTTCTTCCATTCTTCATTACTCAATACTACTTTATCTGTATCAGTGTTTGAGTTCGCTAAATCTTTTGAATCATTATCCATCTTTATTTTTTAATTGTGTTACAAGATATATTTAGTGATAGCAATAATCATACATAAAATCTAACATTTTCATTACTTCTCAATTACAAATGCCATTTATGAAAAGATGTTTTTTGACAAAGCAGGATGTTAATTTATGAATCTCAAACGTTATATTTGTTTTATAAGGTCAGCAAGCAATAATGTTCAACATCATTTTATTTGGTCCGCCAGGTAGTGGAAAAGGTACCCAAAGTGCAAACTTAATTTCAAAGTATGGGCTGAAACATCTTTCAACCGGCGACTTACTGCGCAGTGAGATTACTTTACAAACACCTCTTGGAATTGAAGCAAAAAATTTTATGGATAAAGGCCAGCTTGTACCCGATGAAGTGGTGATTGGAATGATAAGCACGGCACTTGAAACAAATCCTGAAGCACAAGGTTTTTTGTTTGATGGATTTCCGCGAACTGATGCACAGGCGGAAGCACTTGATAAATTATTAACGCTAAAAAAAACGTCTATTGCCGTAATGTTTGCTTTGGATGTTTCTGAGGATGAACTGATAAAACGTTTGTTGAATCGTGGACAAAGCAGCGGCCGTTCAGATGATGTAAGTGAAAACATTATCCGCAGCCGCATTCAGGAATATGAAAATAAAACCAAGCCTGTTGCCGATTACTACAAGCGTTTTAACAAGGTAATTCACATTAAAGGCGAAGGCACGGTAAATGAGATTTTTGAATTTCTCTCCAATGAAATAGAAAAGCGCAAAGAAAAAATCCAGGCAACAGTTTCATAATTTACTTGAGTACGAAAAAGCCGTTTTTAACCATTGCTGCTCCGCGTCTGTTTTATGAAAGCAATATTAATTGAGTCAAAAACATGTTGGATTTCATCAAAATCCTTCTCGGTTTTAGCAAAAGTCATCCCGGTTTTAATAAAAACCTGTTGGTTTTTGCTAAAAGCCATCTCGCTTTCACCAAAAACCTTCTCGGTTTCGCTAAAAACCATCTCGCTTTCATCAAAATCCTTCTCGGTTTTAGTAAAAGTCAACTCGGTTTTAATAAAAACCTGTTGGGTCTCGCTAAAAACCATCCCGCTTTTATCAAAACCTGTTCACTTTTAGGAAAAGCTATTGTGTAAGTTTCAAATCGCGTCATTCAATTAAAACTGTAAAGCGCAACTCTGTTTTACACCAAAACCATTCTTCTCAAACCATATCTTTGCCGTCCTTTTTTCAATTGCTATGTTTAATAAAAGAACAAAAATCAAAAACCTGTTATCTGCTGCAGAAACCGGCAAAGAAGTTACTGTAATGGGTTGGGTGCGTACATTTCGCAATAACCAATTTATCGCTTTAAACGATGGCAGTACCAATCAGAATTTACAGGTGGTTGCTGCGTTAGGTTTATTGAATGATGAAACGCTGAAGCGCATTACAACCGGTGCTTCATTAAAAGTTATGGGTGAATTAGTAGCAAGTTTAGGCAAAGGACAAAGTGTTGAACTTAAAGCCACATCCATAGAAATTTTGGGCGATAGTGATGCTGAACAATACCCACTTCAACCCAAAAAACACAGCCTTGAGTTTTTAAGAGAGATAGCGCATTTACGTTTTCGCACAAACACATTTGGCGCTGTGTTTCGTGTGCGGCATACATTGGCTTTTGCGGTTCATAAATTTTTTAATGATAAAGGATTTATTTATTTACATACACCAATTATTACAGCCAGCGATGCAGAAGGTGCCGGCGAAACTTTTCGTGTAACTACTTTGCCATTAAACAATGCGCCACATGATGAAGATGGCAACATCAATTTTAAAGAAGATTTTTTTGGCAAGAGCACAAACCTTACCGTAAGCGGCCAGCTTGAAGGCGAACTTGCAGCAATGGCATTTAGTGATATTTATACGTTTGGCCCAACTTTCCGCGCAGAAAATTCCAATACCACAAGGCATCTCGCAGAATTTTGGATGATTGAACCGGAGATGGCTTTTTATGATATTGAAGACAACATGAACCTGGCGGAAGAGTTCATCAGGTATATTATTCAATATGCAATAGATAACAATAAAGATGACCTTGAATTTCTTGCGCAACGCTTGCTTGATGAAGAAAAACAATTGCCGCAGGATAAGCGCAGTGAACTGGGTTTGATTGAAAAATTAGAGTTCGTTTTAAAGAATGCATTTGAAAGAATTACTTACACTGAAGCAATTGATATTTTATTAAACAGCGCTGCTTACAAGAAGAAAAAATTTAAGTATGATGTTGAATGGGGAATTGATTTGCAGAGTGAACATGAGCGTTATCTTGTTGAAAAACATTTTAAAAAGCCGGTAATTGTTACAGGTTATCCTGAACAGATAAAAGCATTTTATATGCGTATGAATGATGACGGGAAAACTGTTGCTGCAATGGATATTCTTGCACCCGGCATTGGTGAGATTGTTGGCGGCTCGCAGCGTGAAGAACGTTTGGATAAACTCACCGCCCGCATGCAAAAAATGCATGTGCCTATTGATGAAATGCAATGGTATTTAGATACGCGTCGCTTTGGTTCCGTTCCACATGCAGGCTTTGGTTTAGGCTTTGAACGTATGGTTCAGTTTGTTACAGGCATGACGAACATTCGTGATGTAATACCTTTTGCAAGAACACCAAAGAACTGCGAGTTTTAGAAATCATTTTTTCTCAATCACATTCCAATCATCTGTTCTGAAAGGTGCAACAGGCAACCCATCTTTACTAAATAAATTTCCTACTGCTGCATTACTAAACTCATATCGTACAGCAATCGGTGTATCCACATTGGTACTGCTTACTACTAATATATTGTTTTCAATTTTTGCATCAGCCAAATAAAATATACTGTCTTTACCAGCAATATATAATTGCGAGATGTGGTCACCTTTAACCATCAATCCTTTATCAGCATCAGTAAAATTTATAACAACTTTATTATTATTGACCGACATGTTTTTATATAAAGGACTTTTATAACCGGTTATATTTTGATGATAAGTTTCTGCCAATGCAATGTTTGCAAGTCTGTTACCAACATCCAGTTTATCCGGCGGATGAATGTTGGTTGTATCAGCAGTTATATCCGTTGTTACAACCATGCCGGTGTTTGCAAGCGCTAATACTTTTTGTTGTTGTTCTCTTATAATAGCACCATTATAATTATTGTCATAAGTAAATGGTGCTATCTGCACATAATAAAAAGGAAAATCATTTCGCCACGCTGCACGCCAGCTTTTTATCATTGTTTTAAGCAGTTGAGCATATGTATTTGCATTGCTGGTGTTGCCTTCGCCCTGGTACCATATTGCACCAGCAATATTGTAATTGATTAGTGGAGCAATCATGCCATTATAAGCATAACCCGAAAAGAATGGCCACCACTTATACGGCTCAAGTTTATGTGCTGATTCTTTTAAATCCACGTCACTGTTTATAGCTTCTTCAGGTGTCCATACTTCAGCAGGTGTACCGCCCCAGCTTGATTCAATCAAACCAATCGGCACATTCAAATTGTTGTTTAATTTTTTTGCAAAGAAGTAAGCTACTTCACTAAATAATTTTAATGTGGTTGAATCTGCAACTGTCCATTGCGCATGGCAATCTTCCTGCGGATACTGCGCTGTTGTTCTTGGAATAAGAAACAAATGAATATTATTGTTGTGTGGATTTTTAAGCTCCGGTTCAATATCTTTTGAACCCTGGTAAAAATGATGAAACTCCATATTTGACTGGCCTGAGCAAACCCAAACTTCACCAATCATTACATTAGTTAATGTAATAGTATTGCTGCTTTTTATTGTGATTGAATATGGACCACCGGCTGCAGGTGTTTGAATTTTTATACTCCACTTTGCATCTCTTGTAGCAACAGTTGAATCTGTTTTATTATTCCATGATGTGGTGATAAAAATTTTTTCAGCAACATCACTCCATCCCCATAAATTAACAAGCGAGTTTTGCTGTAACACCATATTATTCCCGATAACTGCCGGTAATCTTACATCAGCAAAAGCAAAACAAACAGGCAATAGAAATAATAAAACGCAGGCAAGTTTTTTCATACAACTATATAGATGATTTAATATTAACCGCGATAAACTTAATTTATATTTATGAAAATTTAAACGGCTTGTGTTTAATATTGTCTTGTAAAGACACGAAAGCAGTCGCTTCATGAAAAATTTTTTTGCAGGATTATTTTATTCACTTCCGGTTCAGCTTGTTTTTCTTCATTTCAGGCGCTACCAGGTTTTGCTTTTGTTCTGGGTGATATTGTTTGCAACCATCAGTGGAAATTTTTTAAAACCCTATGGTGCAGATTCATTAATGCTCGACCCGGAATATCTTGGTAATGTCGGTGCATTAAGCATTGCGTTTGTTGGTTTCACAATCGGTTCATACATCATGAGCTGGAACATAACTACATTTATACTGCATACAAAACACATCAGGTTTCTTGCCACAACTTCTCAACCTTTTCTAAAATATTGTATTAACAATGCTGTTATTCCATTAATATTTCTTATTTGTTACTGCGTGTTTACAGTACGCTATCAAATGCATGAAGAGCTTGCAACAGGCATACAATTACTAACGCTTACCGGTGGTTTCTTTGGCGGGTTTATTTTATCAATTGTATTAGCATTTGGGTACTTTTTTAGCACCGATAAAAACATCTACCGCAAAATGGCTACGCATATTACATCCGCTAATGAAAAATATGAACGGGCTTCGCGAATGATTAAAAGGCCGGTAACAGAAAAATATGAAATGCGTGTTGACTGGTTTTTCAGCGCCACATTTGGTTTAAGAAAACCAAGGAACGTGCGGCATTACAACCCGGAATTTTTGAGTTCTATTTTCAAGCGCCATCACATTGCTGCGATACAGGCAGTGCTCCTTGCATTAACGCTGCTTGTAATACTTGGCTTCTTTGCGGAGAACAGGTTTTTCCAGATACCGGCTGCGGCAAGCATCACACTTTTCTTTACCATATTAATTGCTGTTGCGGGCGCATTATCATTATTCCTGGGCAATTGGACGGTGCCTTTTATCTTAATAATTTATCTTGGCATAAACTGGTTGTTTCAGCAACATTTCATTGACCCGCGCAGCAAAGCGTATGGCTTAAATTATAATGATAAAAAACAACAACCTGATTACAGTAAAGAGGCTTTCACTCAACTTGCAAATGATAGTGCTATAAAAAATGATAGCTTACAATTTATTGCCATTTTAAATAACTGGAAGGCAAAGCAACACGAAGAAAAACCGGTAATGTTTATTACGGATGTTAGTGGTGGCGGCAACCGCAGCGCCGATTTTACAATGAATATTTTAACGCAACTGGATACCTTAACCAATGGTAAATTTTTTCAGCATACATTTTTAATTACCGGTGCTTCCGGTGGTATGATTGGTGCTTCTTATTTCAGGGAATTATATCTTGAAAAAATACAGGGGAAAATAAATTCACTTCAGCAAAAGCAATATCTGAAAAACATTTCGAAGGATCTTCTTAACCCCGTCTTTTCATCATTGGTTACGCAGGATATGATTGGACCATTGCGCAGCTTTCATTCCAATAATAATTCATACATTCTCGACAGAGGTTATGCCTTTGAACAAAAACTAAACGCTAATACTTACAATGTTTTAAATAAAAATTTAAGCGATTATAGTTTGGCTGAAGCAAATGTTATTATACCATTAATGCTCTTTAATACAGCTATTACAAGAGATGGCAGAAAACTATTAATCGGCACACAGCCTATGCGGTTTATGATGAAGCCAGTAAAAAAATTCAATCATTTAAATGATTATGATTTTGATGCTCTGGACTTTCAATCTTTTTTCAAAAATGAAAATCCTGGGCAACTGCATTTTCTAACATTGTTGCGCATGAATGCAACATTTCCATTTGTATTACCTAATGTGGAATTGCCTTGTAAACCAACTGTAGATGTTATGGATGGTGGTTTCAGAGATAATTTTGGGCATGAAACAACGCTGCGCTTTTTAGATGTTTTTAAAAACTGGCTTAAAGCAAATACTTCAAAAGTAATAATCATAGAAATCAGGGATAGAACTGCTGATAACTGGCAACGGCCATATGAAACAAATTCAATATTGGGTTTAATAACCAAACCAATTTTTCTGCTGCAGAATAATTGGTTCAACCTTCAGAACTATTACGAAAAAGACCAACTCAACTACATGCTTACCTCGCTTGACAAAAATTTATACTTTACAGGGTTTGCCTACGAATTAAACCGTAAATCTACCTCCGCATCTTTAAGTTTTCATTTAACCGAAACAGAAAAAATAGGAATTACTGAAACACTTAATGGAAAAAATAACCAGATGGCTTTCAGAAATATTTTAGATTTTTTGCGAAAATAGATGTCCATTTATCATTCAAAATTTCCATTTATAATTTTTATAAAATTGCTATCAAGCCTAACTATTTGAATTTCAATATATTATTAAAGCAAGTTAGCTATCTATAACTATTACTTAAAAAAACTTGGTACTATATATTGCATAGTATTAAAATAGCAATTATCTTTGTTCTGCAATTTTAAAACCATGGATATACAAAATACGCAAAGCCAGATGAGAAAAGGTGTTCTGGAATTTTGCATTTTATCGGTAATCAGACAAGGTGAAGTTTATCCAAGTGACATTGTTGATAAAATGAAAAGCGCCAATCTCAACATTTTTGAAGGCACACTTTACCCCTTATTAACAAGACTGAAAAACGCCGGTTACTTAACATACAGGTGGGTTGAAAGCAACTCAGGACCACCAAGAAAATATTTTTTAATGACAGATCAGGGTTTGCAATTTTATGGCGAATTAGAAAGAACCTGGAAAGAGCTTGCAGATGCAGTTCAATTGCTCACCACGCAAAATGGTAAAGAAGTCCCTTCAGAAAATCCCAACAATAACCAATAAATTTTACAACAATGAAAAAGGTAATTAATATAAATTTTCAGGGCCGTGTTATCCCGATTGAGGAGACAGCCTATGAAATTTTAAAGCAATATATTGATAGCCTGAGACAACACTTTGCTGCTGAAGAAGGTAAAGATGAAATTATAAATGATATAGAAGGCCGCATTGCCGAACTGTTCAGCGGAGTGCTCAGCAAAGGCTCAACCTGCATTACAGAAGATAACGTACATGCAGTTATTGCAAGTATAGGCAGGCCTGAAGATTTTGATGCTGACCTTAATGAAAACACAAACACAAAATCTGATGGTACTTCTGCTAATTATTCAGACACTTCATCTACGTATACAAATACAGGTAATGTTAGGCAGGAACGCTTATACAGGGATGAAAATCATAAACTGTTAGGCGGTGTTTGTGCAGGTGTGGCAAATTATTTTGGTATAGATAAACTTGTTGTACGCATATTGTTTGTAGTGTTTGCATTTGCTTTCGGCTTTGCAATTATAGCATATCTTATTTTATGGGTAGCCATTCCAAGCACAGCTTCAACTACTATCGGTTCAGTGCGCAAAAGATTGTTCAGAGACCCTGAAAATAAAATTGTATCCGGTGTTTGCGGTGGCCTTGCTTCTTATTTTGGTGTGAACGTTTGGATACCAAGAATTCTTTTCCTGATTCCATTCTTATCATTTGTAACAAGCTGGCACCACTGGGGCATGTTTAATTTTCCAAATTTTTTAAATCTTTCATTCAGCCCTGGAACCATACTGGTATATATTATTCTCTGGTTGTTAATACCCGAAGCAACGACTACATCAGACCGTCTTGAAATGAAGGGCGAACATGTAAATCTTAACAGCATAAAAAATACCATACAAAAAGATATGGAAGGTTTTGGTGAAAGAGCTAAAGATTTCGGTAAAGAAGTTGGCGAAAGAGCAAAAGACTGGAGTAAAGAAATTGGTAACAGAAGCAAACAGTTTAGTGGAGAAGCAGCGCAGGTTGCTAAAAAAAGCGGAAGTACACTCGGTAACATCATTACTTTACTGTTTAAAATATTTGCTTACTTTATTATTGCAGTGATACTGATTGCAGTAGTAATTGGATTATTCTGCATTGGTATTTTTTCAACCGGGTTCTTACCATATAAAGGTTATTTAATTTCTGATGGATGGCAGAGCGCTCTTGTATGGGGAACATTTATATTCTTCATTTGGGTTCCTATAATCGGGCTAATTACTTTCATTATCAGGCGTATTGCAAAAATTAAAAGCAACAGCAGCATAATGCGTTTCAGTTTTGCTGCAATGTGGCTATTTGGATTGTTTTGTTTTATTGGATTGTTAGCTTCCTTAAGAGCTGATTTTTCATACCATAATTCACCTGCAGAACTTAACGTGTCTTTAGCTAATGCAGGGGTTAATAAGCTTGAGATAAAATATGCAAAAAATACACGCTATTATTTTAATACAAGTTTTTTAGATTTTGAACCATTCAAATCTATTGATGAGGATACAGCATTTGTAAGAAACATACATGTGCGCATTTTAAAATCTGATAATGACAGCTTCCAGGTTACAATTCTGAAAATGGCGTATGGCTCATCAAGACAAGCAGCACAAATCAGAGCAAACAATATTTTATTCAATACCAGTCAGAAAGATTCAACATTGCTTTTTGACAGGGGAATACCAATTAATAAAACTGATAAATTCCGTAATCAATCAATATATACAACAGTGTATGTACCGGTTGGTAAAAGAATAATTATTGATGATGATATTGATGGAAACAATGATTTTAATTTTGATTTTGGCGATAACGTAAATGAATGGGATTGGAGAAACAATGATGATGGTTATAGCTGGTCTGGTAATGTTGAATATATCATGACAGAAACGGGTTTAAAGCCTGTTCATCCTGACAACAAAAATGATGATGATGACGATAATAACGGCGATGATAATAATGATAACAACACACCGCAGCAACAGGATCAGCATACAGACACAACACACTATCACTATAAACCATCTGATACAAAGCCGGATACACCGGTGCAGAAAGTTAAAGTTGCGGCTGTAGAAACCATACACCCGCATGTGAAAATATCTGATATTACTACAGCATTTTTAGAAAGATTATCATTATAAAATAGGTTAAGTTTGGAAATGAAGAACTTTGCTGCAAGGCAAGGTTCTTTTTTATTGGCATGTTTTTAGAAACATCAGTATAATTATTTATCTAAAAATTTTGTAATGCTTCGCTGGACTATTATCTTTCTCGTTATCGCGATTATCGCCGCCATTTTTGGTTTTGGTAACATTGCTGCAGGTGCAACTGATATTGCACGGATACTTTTCTTTATTTTTATAGTGTTGTTTCTTGTTTCATTGATTCGCGGCAGGCTTTAACGTGTTAACTTTCTTTCTTTTATATCACCGTTTGAGAAACCGATAATGATAGTTGTTGCCATATTAATAAATAAACCCGTTTCTACTACTCCTGGAATAAGGTGTAACTCGTTATTTAATTGGGAAGGATTTTCAATTGAATTAAATAAACAATCCAATATATAATGTTTGTGGTCTGTAATGAAAACTGAATCATCTTTCTTTCTAAGTAATGCTTTAATATTATAATTTGATTCAATTTTTTGCTGCACCTGTTTCCAGCCAAATGTTACTACCTCCACCGGCAAAGGAAAAGCGCCTAATGTTTGCACATCTTTCTTTTCGTCAACAATAATTATTAATTGCTTTGATGCTGCAGCTACAATTTTTTCCTGCAGCAGTGCACCACCACCACCTTTAATAAGGTTGCCATTTACATCCGCTTCATCAGCGCCGTCAATCGTTAGCTGCAAACTACTCACTTCATTTATTGAAACATAATTAATGCCTTTTTCAACCAAAATATTTTGCGTTTGGCTAGATGTGCAAACTGCGGTGAAATTCAATCCCTGATGTTTGCGTTTGCCTAACTCTTTTAATAAAAAATAAACAGTTGTACCGGTTCCTAAACCAACAAGCATATCCTGCTTTATAAAATCTGCTGCATAAATGCCAAGCTTTTGTTTAATATCATTTTGATTAAGCATCAATAAAAATAATAATTGCAAAGATGATTACAATGGTTGCATAAATAAAGATTATAATATTCACTGCATTTAAGAATCTTACTTTTACAAAAATCTGATTAATGCAGCTTAATCCTGTAGACGTTGTTTATGATATTTCTGCTGAAGAGTTTAAGAACAAATACTATAATAAGAATAAGCCGGTAGTATTGCGCAATCTTTCTAAACAATGGCCTGCTTATACAAAGTGGACATGGAATTATTTAAAACAGGTTGCCGGTGATAAAAAAATTCCTATTTATAATAATGTAAAGAGTGACGCTTACACGCCAATAAACAAGGCAGACGGTTATACCACTTTTGGTGATTATATTGATATGATAAGTAAAGGGCCTGCTGAATGGCGGATTTTTTTCTTCAATATTTTCTCACATTCACCACAGTTAAAAGAAGATTTTACCTGGCCTGATAATTATATAAAAGGATTTTTAAAAAGCATGCCTTCTATGTTTGCGGGCGGCCAGGGTTCAATAACACACATGCATTTTGATATAGATCTTCCAAGCCTTATTCATACCCAATTCATCGGAAAAAAAAGAGTGCTGTTATTTCCTAATGAAGAAAAATATAAACTTTACCGTAAACCTTTTGAAGTATTAAGTCTTGCAGATTTTAGTAATTATTATGATGATGCAAAAAGCAAAGTTGACACTAAAAAATTCCCGGCACTTGAATTAACGCACGGCTATGATGTAATACTTGAACACGGCGATACACTGTTTATGCCAAGTGGTTTCTGGCATCACATGGAGTATATTGAAAGCGGCTTTGCTATGAGCCTGCGTGCATGGAATAAAACAATAACCGGTAAAATACATGGTGGCTGGAATGTAGTAGGTATGCGCAATATTGATAACTTAATGAAAAAAACTGTGCCTGGTAAATGGTATAAATGGAAAGAGAAACAAATTTATAGAGCTGCCAGTAAAGAAATGGTTACTTCAAATAATATATAATTTTCTTTCATCTTTTCATTTGAGTACAATGAAAGATATTTTTGAACTCTACGGCTTAAAGGTTGATGAATACTCTATTGAAAATTTTGGAAGCGGATTAATCAATCATACATGGCTTATAAGCAATGGCAATAAATACATTCTTCAAAAAATTAATAAAGATGTATTTACCAATCCTTCGCTGATTGATGAAAATATTAACCTCCTTGATTCTTATCTTAAACAATCTAAACCTGAATACAATTTTATTATACCATTGCCGTCGTTAAACGGTAAAACAATTGTTGATTATAAAGACGAATATTACAGGCTGATAAAATTTATTCCGTCAAAAGTTTATTCTGTTGTTGATAATGTTTCTATTGCTTTTGAAGCCGCAAAACAGTTTGGAAAGTTTACAAAAAACTTATCCGGCTTTAATGCATCCAGGCTAAATGAAACTATTCCGCATTTTCATGACATTCAACTCCGGTATAATCAATTTGAACAAGCAATAAAAAAAAATAATCAGGAAAGAATTAACCATGCAGAAAAATTAATTCAATCCCTGCAGCAACATAAGAATATTGTTGATGAGTATAACAATATCCTTCAAAGCGCTGCATTTAAAAAAAGAGTAACACATCATGATACCAAAATAAGTAACGTGTTATTTAACGACCATAACAAAGGCATTGCAGTTATTGATTTAGATACAATAATGCCCGGCTATTTTATAAGTGATGTTGGCGATATGCTGCGCACTTATCTTTCACCTGTTAGTGAGGAAGAAATAAATTTTAATTTGATTGAAGTAAGAGATGAGTATTTTAAAGCTGTAGCAGAAGGATATCTTAGTGAAATGAAAGATGAGCTTTCAAAAGAAGAACTAAATGCTTTTGTTTATGCCGGCAAATTTATGATATACATGCAGGCTTTGCGCTTTATAACTGACTACCTGAACAACGATGTTTATTACGGAGCAAAATATGAGTTACATAATTTTAACCGTGCAAAAAACCAATTGCGTTTATTAGAATGTTTGATTGAAAAAGAAGATTATTATAATTCAATAATAAAGAATATTGCGCAGAGAGAATAAAATCTCCGTTGCACTGTTTACCCTGCAAAAATCACATTTCATCATTTAATCCAAAAACCGGCTTACGCGTTTGCCATGCACCATTTGTAAAATCAGGAATGTGTTGCAATGTTCCGCCTTCCATAATTGACTTTTCGCTCAATGGCGTTATTGAATACCAGGTTGCCAAATCATATACATCCAAAGGGAATTCTGCATTGCGCTTTACGCATTCAATAAAAGCATTATCAACAAAGAAATCCATGCCGCCATGCCCCGCTCCTTCCGCATCTTTTTCAAAGCGCTTCCATAAAGGATGATCATATTCATCCATGTATTTTTTTGTATTCTCCCATTCATCATGCTTCTCACTTTTATCTTCAAAATATATCAATCCTGCATCTGGTTCACCGGCATGGTTATCTATCCATAAACCATTTGTCCCCTGCACACGAAAACCAAGATTATAAGGCTTGGGTGATGAAGTATCATGCGTAAGCAAAATTGTTTCACCATTGATTGTTTGTATTTGAGTGCTTACAATATCGCCTTCTTTAAACTTAACTTTTGCATTAGGATGATCAGCGCCACCTTCCGGATTATTAACTATATAACGATGCAGGCCTCTGGCCTTTGTTGCTATTGATGATAACGCAGTTAAGCGGTTACCACGATTAATATTAATCATAGTTGCAACCGGGCCAAGCCCGTGTGTAGGATACAATTCTGCATTGCGGGCTACATAATGATTCGTTCTCCACTTTGCTTCACTATAACCTTTTGCACCAAACTCAACACCATTATCATAAGCCTGTTTGCCATCGTTAAACAATACCTCACGCAGATCATGCTCATAACCGCCCTGCAGGTGCAGCAGTTCTCCAAACATACCTTTTTGAACCATGTTCAATACAGCCATCACATCTCTTCTGTAACAAACATTTTCCATCATCATCACAGGAATTTTTGTTTGCCTGTGTACATTTACCACATCAAAACAATCCTGCAATTTTATGGCGCCGCATACTTCAACACCCGCCATTTTTCCCGCCTGCATGGCAGCAATTGCCTGTTCAATATGCCATTCCCAAGGCGATGCAATTAATACTGCATCTATATCATCACGCTTTAATAAATTCTTATAATCGTAGTTGCCGTTCGTATATTCTGCAGGCGCCTTTTTGTTATATTTGGTAACTAATTTTTGCGCATCAGCCATCATGCCCTTATCAGGGTCAGCCATTGCCACAACTTCTACATCACTGCGTTTAAGAAATTCTTCAAGATGCGATTGTGCCCGCAAGCCGGTGGCAATCATTCCAACTTTTACAACATCTTTTTTAGCTGATGCAAATACATGCAACGGTGCATTAATAGCTGATAAGGCAATACCGGATGCAGTAACATCTTTTACAAACTGTCTGCGTGTGTAAACTGATTTCATTATTATTAATTATACGTAAACATATTAAATTTATGGTTGTGATTATATTCAGCCAATTTTATAATAGGTTATAATTATTTTTTCATGGTACATTTGATGTTCACTTAAAAAATTATCATGTTTGAACAAATCGTTAATCTTGTAAAAGAGCATATCGGCAGTAATCCACAGCTATCCTCTGCTATACCTGCAGATAAACAGGATGAAGTTAGCCGTGAAGTATCGCAACACATTACAAACGGTATTAAAGACCAGTCATCTTCATCAGGCGGTATAATGTCTATGTTACAAAATGCAATGGGTTCAGGTAGTACTGTTACCAATGCAATTGAAGGTGGGTTGGTAAGCAGCCTTACCAGCAAATTTGGCTTGCCGCCAATGGTTACCGGAGCTATTGCCGGTGCTTTACCAAATCTTATTCAAAAGTTTATTCATAAAGCAAATGATCCAAATGACAGCAGTGTGACTTCTGATAGTATTACCAGTTCATTATCGGGAAAATTTGGGGGCTTAGGTAGTTTGTTTGGTAAATAATATGTATTATATCCTGAATATTATTAGTCTTATTCAGGATATAATACATGACAATTATTGTTGGTCTTTCTCATCATTTTCTTTAGCCTTATCTTTTCCCTTTTGCATTAAAGAAGATAGTGGTCCTTCCATGTGCTCCTGGGGATCTGTTGTATTTAAAGTTTCAGGTTCGTTCTTAAATACATCGTCTTTTTTATCTGATTTCTGATCTGTATTTTCTTGTTTTTCTTCTGACATAATATTATTTATAGTATTAACGTAAGCGCCTTACAATTGTTTAAACATAGCTACAATTCTATTGCTTTATAATTTTAAAGGTTTTAATACTTGAATCTTTCATAACCTGTATAAAATAAATACCTGCTGCAAGATTTGCGCCGAGGCTATTGATATGATTGGTCGGGCTATTATACTGATATATTTTCTTGCCAAACATATCTGTGATTTTTATTTTAACCATCTCATTGTCACTGTTATTAAAGCTTAAAGAGAAAGTATTTTTGGTTGGATTCGGAAAAACATTTACATCAAAATTCTTATCATCATCTGAAGTAAAAGCTGATGTGCAAGTCTTGGTTGAAGCATTTATTTTTACAGGAGTTTTTGCAACAGTAACACATCCTTTTGAATCTTTAACGGCCAAGGTATAAGTACCTGTAGGTAAACCGTTAAATACATTACTGCTTTGATAAGCGCCACCACTTAAACTATATTGATACGGACTTGTGCCTTTACTTGCTGTAACCGTTATAGAACCATCAGAAGCATTTTTACAACTTACACCTTTTGCTGCATTAGAAACAGATATTGCAACAGGCTGTGTGATGCTTGCAGACGGAACATTTAATATGCAATTTTTCACATCCTTAACGGTAATGATATATGTGCCTGCTTTAAGATTTTTAAAAGCATTGGTGCTTTGATAAGTGCCAACATTCAAATTATATAAATAAGGTTTTACGCCGCCGCTTGCTATAACTGTAATTAATCCGCTTGAATCATTATAACAGGTCAGGTTTATTTTTTTTAATGATGCTTTAATTGCAACGGGCTGAGAAAAAGAAATTTTTGTTGCAAGAGTATCTGCAGCTGCATCACTTACAGTAATTGTATAATTTCCCGCAGGTCTAATAAAAGTATTTCCGGCTTGAAAGTTAGCACTATCAATACTATAATGATACGGACTTACACCACCTGAAGCTGTTACTGTAATTGCAGTAGTTGCTCCATTGCAGGTTATGCTGTCGGCAGCCGCAATAATTTTTAAACTAATAAGCTGGTTACTGCAGGTTGTTTTAATACTGTCTGATAAATATCTTTCTTTGGCAGGATTACTACCCGAACCGATTGCATTAGGAATGCCCAAAGAAGGCCAAAATGAAGTTATATTCCAATAAGAAGGTTTAGTGTAAAGAAAATAACTGCTATCATTTAATGCAGTTGTACCAGCAGGCTGAATTACATTATTTATATTATTCGCATAAGTAAATTGATTGTTGCTGTTGATATAATAATTTCCTAAAGGATAACCACCATCAGTTCCGGAACCGGTCACTTCGTTACCCACAAAATTTTCTTTTATGCTCGGAACAATCGTATCAAAAATTGCGATACCATACAATTCTGCCCGGTTCCTGAAAAAAGTATTGTATGGGCCTGAAGGGCCCCAGGTTTGATCAATAATTATATTCTGGTTTATGTTGCCTTCAAATAAATTTGCAAAAGCATAATGGCCGTGTAATAATAAGTCTCCGCCGGCATCATTTGGAAATTCACTTCTGTTTGGCTCAATAGAATAATTATAAGCAAACACATTTCCATTAGCACCTTGCTTCGCAATCATTGAATGCCGCAAATGCCTGAATACGGAGTTCTCAATTTTACAATCACTTGCATGTTGTATAAGCGTTACACCGTAGCCAGCAGTACCGGTGCCATCATACGTAAATGCATCATGAAAATAACAACCGCTCACAGTAATATGCCCTGAAGCATTTATCATTATATGACTTCCCTGGCTTTTATTGCTTTCAACTCCCGTTACCCAGCAATTTTCGGCATAAGAAAAATTAATGTTGTAACCATAATTGTTCGGTGTAGAATCAATCCTTATAATTTTCATACATTCAATACCGGTATTTTGTACAGGATTAATTGAGCGCATCTGCGGCTGCAGGCTTTGTAAATAAGTAATGCGCAAAGCTGGTTCAATAACAATTGAATTAGTTGTAACCGAATCTATTTTTACAATTTGACCAACGCAGTATTTAGCCCAGGTGGCAGGTGCAACATCCCATGAGCCGTTTGCTTCACGCAGTTCAGCATAACTGTTTTCATTAAGTGATGTAACGTTAGAAACATTTAAACGGTTTGAGCCTTTAATATAGCCACTGTCAATGTTTGTAAAGCTGCCGGACTGAGCACTTGTTATATCTATACAATCACCACTTTTTAAATTAAAGTAAAGCATTGTGTTGTTACTGCTTTCGCCTCTAAGCACCACATTTGAAGGCAATTGTAATGTTGATTGGATAAGATATTTTCCCGCAGGAAAATAAATTACCCGAAGCTGTGATGAAGAATTAATGGCGTTTATTACAGCAGTATAATCATCATGCACACTATCGCCGTAAGCCCCAAAATTTTTTACATTAATTATTAATGAAGGTGAAGGTATTGAACCCTGATAGCCCGCAGATGACCAATCAACACGCAAAGAATCTAGTATTACCTGCGCTTTTATATTAAACGATAAACATAAAGCACTGATTAAATAAAATATTTTAAGTTGGAGCTTTCTCATTGTTATCAAAACAATACACTAATATAAACCACATATTAATAATACAAAGTTTACACCATTTCAAATGTCTTTATTAATCATTAATAAACCTGATGTAACTTATTGTATTAATTTGTTTTTACCGTTTGATTTAATCTTCTTTGCAGTAAGTATTATATTTAATTGCATGAATAAAGTTTTTGCTAACGCTGATGTTGCCATTTTTGATATTAAAAGCAATGCTTCTATTATGCTGGGTGGCTTCGGGCTTTGTGGTATTCCTGAAAATTTAATTGATGCATTAAAAAGAAAAAACGTTACAGGCTTAATATGCATTTCTAACAATGCCGGCATTGACGATTTTGGTTTAGGATTATTGTTGAAAACACATCAAATAAAAAAAATGATGAGCAGTTATGTTGGTGAAAATGCAGAGTTTGAAAGACAATTATTATCTGGTGAATTAGAGGTTGATTTAATTCCTCAAGGTACACTGGCAACACGCATACAAATGGCAGGCATGGGCATCCCTGCATTTTATACCCCCGCAGGTTATGGAACTGAAGTTGCAACAGGTAAAGAAGTAAGGCAATTCAATAATAAAAATTATTTAATGGAGCTGGCTTTGCATGCTGATTTTGCGCTGGTGAAAGCATGGAAAGGTGACAGCATGGGCAACCTGGTATTTAGAAAAACAACACAGAATTTTTCTACATCAATGGCAAAGGCAGGCACTATAACTATTGCTGAAGTAGAAGAACTGGTTGAGCCCGGTGAACTTGATGCAGACCATATACATGTGGCCGGTGTGTATGTACATCGTGTTTTTAAAGGCACGAATTATGAAAAGCGTATTGAGCGAAAAACAGTAAAATTATAAGCGATTAAAATCTGAATTATGGCAATTGTTGCACCATCTTTATTAGCGGCAAATTTTTTAAAACTTGAAGAAGCTTGTAATATGATAAATGAAAGTGTAGCCGATTGGTTACATTTAGATGTGATGGATGGACGATTTGTTCCAAATATAAGTTTTGGCATTCCTGTAATTGAACATGTGCGTAAAGCAACCAAGAAAATTTGTGATGTGCATTTAATGATTGAAGAACCAGGCAATCTTGTTCCTACATTTAAAAAAGCCGGTGCTGATAATATTATTGTTCACCTTGAAGCATGTCCAAACCTGCATCGCAATATTCAGCAAATAAAAGAGCTTGGCATGAATGCAGCTGTTGCCATAAACCCACATACGCCTGTTTTTTTATTGGAAGATATTTTAGTTGATCTGCATCACGTTTTAATAATGACAGTTAACCCTGGTTTTGGTGGGCAAAAATTTATTCCGCATTCTATTGAAAAAATAAAACAATTGCGAAAGATGATAAACGAAAAAAATTTAAACGTTTTAATTGAAGTTGACGGAGGCGTTACTGTTGGTAATGCAAAGGAACTAGTTGATGCAGGTGCCGATGTTTTAGTTGCAGGTAATATGGTGTTTAGTTCAAATGATCCACTGTCTGTTATTAAGCAGTTACGGTTTTAATTCCGGTAACTCTTCATTGTTATCAATAATTTCCTGTGCACGCTGAACGCTTGTTCCTTCTTCAATTTTCCCTTCCACTTCCAGCATCCGGATTGCTTTAGCACCTTGTAAAAAATCAGACGCAAAAATAAAATCATTCAATTGTTCATTTTTGCTGTGAATAATATCTTTATTATTTCCTTCCCATTCTTTTTTGCCTTTATACAAGTATAAAATTTTATCACCGATTTCCATTACACTGTTCATATCATGTGTTACAACAACAGTTGTAATATTATATTCTGTTGTTATATTTTTAATAAGCTTATCAATTACCAAAGATGTCTGCGGGTCAAGACCGCTATTCGGCTCATCGCAAAAAAGGTATTTTGGATTAAGCACAATGGCTCTTGCAATACCTACACGCTTCTTCATACCACCACTTATTTCTGCAGGAAATTTTTTATTAACGCCTTTCAGCTCAACTTTTTCAAGCACTTCATTCATACGTCGCACTTTATCACGAAAGCCCATCTTTGAAAACATATCCAGCGTAAAAATAATATTCTGCTCTACCGTCATTGAATCAAATAACGCAGAGCCCTGAAATAACATACCAATTTGCTGACGTAAAGACGTACGTTCTTCACGATCCATTTCAAGCATATTCTTGCCATCAAAAGAAATTTCACCTTTATCCGGCTTAAACAAACCAACAACGCATTTAGTAAAAACAGTTTTGCCGCTACCGCTTGAGCCGATAATAAGATTACACTTACCTGTTTCTAATGTGCCACTTATGTCTTCGAGTATAGTTTTATCACCAAAACTTTTCTTTATATTTTTTACTTCAATCATTTAAGTTATAAGTTAAAGTTATGAGTTATAAATAAAAAGAATTTTTACTTTCTGTTTGCATCATTATAATTCATAACTTATAATTCAATTTCTATCTGATTCTTTAATAAATCTTCAAACACATCACGCTTTCTTATTAAATGCGCTTTACCATCTTTATATAAAACTTCGGCAGGTTTTAAACGAGAATTAAAATTACTGCTCATTTCAAAACCATAAGCGCCGGCATTATA
>CAHJWK010000006.1 GCA_903642275.1 Chitinophagaceae bacterium | reverse complement strand
GTTTCGTTTTCTTTTTTCAGGCGTTATATTACCTGATGTTTTTGTAAAAAGAAAGATTGACATGTATGATAATAATGCAAAAAATATCCCGGCACTTATGTAATGCAGTTTGCTGTTGATATCTGATTTATCATCTGCAAGTGAAGTAGGAAAAAATGCAATGCCTAAAGCAAACAACCCAGATAATTTGCTGATAATTGAATCTGTGCGGTTATATCCATGATATGAAAAAAGAAACATGGAAACACCGCATAAAGTACCCACCAATACGTTGCGCATGTGTGAATAATAATAAGCGCTTAGTGAAATTTGCAAACGGGGCGGATGATCAAGGATGAATGAACCAATAACAATTATAAATGGTAATGTAAGGCTAAGCAGGCCTACAAATTTTCGCAGCGTCATATATGAAATGATACTGGCATCCGGTGATGATGTTTGTTGCATAAATTAGTTATGTGTATTGATATAAATTGAATCTTAGTGAAAAAATAAAATCGAAAAATATACTTTTAAGCACTTTTCTTAAGTGAATAATTAGCATTCTATTTTACATAAAAATCTGCTGGATAACCCGATTGCTGATTAAGATCAAGTTCTAATTCTGTTCCATCTGTTAACAACGCTCCTAATGTAAACGCTTCATAAGCTAATACAGATAATGTTATCAAGTTTTTTTCATCAGGCGTTATGTACACAACATTATCAGGAAATTTATAAGAATCGTGCACAAAAACGGCTACAGGGGCAATTAGCGGAAAACCGTCAATATTTGATACCGCAATATTTACATTAAATAAACTTTGCCAGGTGTTTTTTGTAACAATTGCTGATAACTTCTTACCGTTATTTTCAGATTTACCGCCCCACCTGTTTTTTTGCAAATCATCAGGCACCGTTATTGTTTTTGTTGGTAAAATTTTAGTTACCATTGCTTTTAAATCATCAAGTTGTTTGCTCATTTCTTTAGAGCTGTTTTGCTTAAGGTCGCCAATAGAATTAGTATCGCTTGCAATGGCTGAATTGGTAATCATAGATTCAGTTTCTTTCTGCACCACTTTAAGCGATATGTCTTTGGTTTCCTTTTGTGCCTGCGCTGTTGCTTGTTGCGCCTGCACTGTAGCTTGTTGCGCGCCTTGTATTGCTCCCTGTATTGCTTCTCTAACTTTCCGGTTTAGATTATTATCCATAAAGTCCATCATAGTAGAATAATCTGTCTTCGCCCAAAAAAATTCATCAAAAAACCTAACACAAAAAAATACCCTACTATTGCGATAGCTACATTCCTGCCCCATATATTATCTGCAAAATTTGCCTGGAAATGCTGGCCAATGAGTGTAATAAAATGAGGAATATTGTATAATTGGGTAAGGCCTACGCCAACAATAATTTTTGTGAGCCAGTCACTTATCAGTACCAGGTTATCGTTGTATTTAAGCCTTGAATTTGCATCCTGCTGTATGCTGGGTATGCCGAAAATAAAACCTAAAAAACCACCGGTTAGTACGCTGCCACCGGCAATAAGAACACCGGCGCCAAAAGCACTGAAAAAACTGGTATTTTTATAATTATTTAGATAGCCACTTATAAATGCTATCATAATTACACCTATAGATATGGCCCCGGTTACGCTCCACCACAGGTAACTTCTTATATTGTCAGCTTCATGCCTGGCCTGCTTATCTTTAATACTATCATCTGTGGTAATTGTATTATTGATGTTTGTTTGATCTACGTCCATATTGTTGAAGTTTTATTTTTTATTGAATTATTTTTTCTCCTCTTCCACATCTATAACATTTATATCATAACTGCCATCATTCACATCACTCAGGCTTTGTATCAGTAAAAAAGTATTCTTAAAATCACCAAGATTAGAAGGCTTTATTATGAATTAAGTTTTGTTTTATTAGATTGATAAGAAAGTCGGAAGGGCAAAATCTTCATTTTAATGTATTGATGACTGCATGAGCATAGTAAAATGTATGTGTTGTTTATTGATTGAAATGTCAGTTGTATAAATCTTCATTTTAGTATATTGATTATGGCATCTGAATAAAACAAAAATTTTTTGGGGGGAGTGTATGGTGAGTGGCATAATAAAATTATTTTTTGTTGACAGCTGAAAGCGGTGAATTACCTAATCCCCAGTTTATGCCTAATAAAGTTATCAGGTTGTTTGCAGTGCCAAAATTTTCGCCGTATGTTCCGGTGATATAAAAACTATCATTTATTTTATACTGAAGTGTACCTACGGTTCTGTTGCTGTTGTGAATGTTGTTGCCGCTATATATCCTGTTTAAATGTTCTATTGAAATAGAAAATCTGCCAATACTATAATCTGCTTTGCCGCCAAAATCGTAAGCATTTTTTCTCTGTAAAAGATTGCCCGTAGTATCAATTAATGCATTATCCCAGATTATCCTTCCTAAAAAAATAAAAGATAAATTATCGTTTTTTGTTTTGCTGAGTGCTGCTGCTGATAGTGTGGCGCTTAACCAAATTCCACTCCTGTTAAACCGGTGTTTTTTGTATTCATTATTGGCAAACGCTTCAGAAACAGCAAACGCGCCATCTAACTGAAATAACGGAGGTATTGTTAAAGAGGCAACGGCCTGCTGGTATGCTCGGCTATTTTTAAGCGTCGCTTCTATACTATCCGGATCACTGACACCGCCGCCCGATTTAAAACCTGCCTTCATTATTTCTGTATGCATGGTTTTAAACGCTGTCGTCAAAGCCCCAATACGCTTATTGCCATTAATAGTAATAATATTGGTTCTTGCCCCAAAAGAAACGTAGTTGGTATTTTTTAATAAACTACCGGTAGTTGAATCATTAAAGGATGAGGCGAAAGAAATACTTAGTTTTCTTAAAATGCCGCCTGTGCTGTTACCTTGTGTTACAGCACCTTTTTTGGTATCAAGATTAAGATATTTATATACATTTTCATCGGCAGGCTTAAACAGCCAATAAGGTGAAATTTCAAATGCAAAGTTTTTAGGCAACGCGGTACCGTTGTTACTTAAATTAAAAACGCTTAAAGCAAACTCTTTAGGATTGGTGGGTTTTTCAATGCTGGAGGGAGCAATATCTAATATTTGAAAGCCTGGCGCATTGGGTGTTTTTAAATTCTGCAGGCCAATCTGCTGCTGCGCAAAGCACAAACAAGCACTGCTGCAAAATAAAAAAATTAGTATAATTATTCTGCGCATAAAAAAAATTATTTATTAACTAACTGAATCCTTTTCGAAACTGTAATGATAGTACCGGATGTGCTGTTTTTCTTATCATCAGGATCGCAGTTAAATGTTTGCGTGCCGTGGCTGCCGCCGGTAAATATATACGTACAAACTAAGTTTTTAAAACAGCTTTGCCATTCCTCTTGCGGAACAATATCCTGCAATTCAATAATTGTATCTGTTTCAATAATACAATTATTAAGCATATTGGCATTGCCAATAATAGTTTCAGGCACATCTCCAATACCATCTACCGGAGAGCCAGCTATATCTTCTGTGCTGCTTGCCTGTATTTCTTTATCTATTTTGCTTACAGCAAAACCCGGTGTTGAAATAGTAACTTTTATAGTAATAGAACTTAAATCGTTATTTATAAAGTAAGTGTTTGTCATTGTAAATGTTTTTGCTACTCTAATCCCTTTTTGGCTTGCGGGTGATTACTCTTTTAATAAGGATTTTCAGCGTTGCTCCTTTTATTTTATTTTCTTAAACATATATTTCACCGTTTTCAAACAACCCGCGAACGACTGTTACATCTTCACTAACGGCTTTTAGCTGGTAATGCGGATTATCTTTTAATGAGTGCCAGTTACCGCCCCATTCCAGTGTAGTTGTGCCAGACATTATTATGCCTGCAAGCGCAATGTAATCGCTGTCATTTGTACTGTAGCTTCCGTTATTAAATATCCCGATGTCCCAGGCAATGCCGAAGTTGTGATTGCTTTGGCCGCCTTTTGCATGTGTTACAATTGGCCCGGGCGCGGTTCTGCCCTGCGCATATAAAACATCCTGCTCGGCATAAGTACGTGTGCCGGAAATAATGCGCACATCTTTACCAGCATCTTTACACAGTTTTAAAAATTTGCGTGCTTCTGTTTGTGCTTTAGGAATTAGGGTTATTATGTTGCCTTCACTTCGGCTATCAAACTTTCCCATTTGTTCTGCAATAGAAGCGCTTGCTGTAACAAAATCTGCGTCAGCTTTATTGGTATTAGAATCCCAAATACCATTTAATGCATCATGGTAAAATCCATTTGCTTTTAAAAATCTTTGGTAAAAAAGCACATCTTCTTTTAATAACTGGTAGCTCATATTATTTAAGTTTATGCTTACTCTGTTTACCGTTTTCAGCTAACCGGTTGCTTACTGTTAATGGATATAAGCTTTATCCTTTTATTTTTAAGATTTATTTGCCACTGAAGCAGTTGCTATTTTATTAGTTATATAAGGTGTTACACCTAAGCCTAATGCAATAAGCATTGTGGTTAATGCACCAAACTCCGGCGGGCAGCCTGTGCTTATATAATGGTAGATAAAAAATGAGCTCATGCATACTACAAGAATGATGATTATCATGCTTGTGATAAAAGCAATGTAGCGGCTTATACTTGGGCGGTTAGTTGTGCCCTCAACAGAAACTTCTATAGTTGGCGGTATTAATACTGAAAGGTTGGGTGTATCCTTTATTTTTACTAAATTATCAACTGTATATTCAGTATTTTTTACTGTTTGCCTAGGCTGTTCATTTTCAGTAAGCGCATCATTAATAATAAAGTTTTTTAAACGAACACTTACGATTAATATAACTAAACTCAACAACAAAAACGGAGAAGCAACCATTAACCATTCTCCAACATTTAATCCCTCTTTTTTATAATGCGGCTGGCATGAACAATTTGTATTACGACCTGTATCTTTTAGATTGATAAGCGTTTTTAGCGAATCAATTTTACCAGCTAAATTTTTTATTGCTGCACTATCACTAACTGATGGTTTTAATGAATCAGCTTTTTTAATACTTTTTTCAGTAGTTTTTTTAGTTGTATCATTTAATGTACTGTCACCAGGAGAATTTGCAAAAGAATAATGAGCGCAGAAAAAAATTAAAAGTGATAAACAAAGTTTTTTCATAATCAAGATTTAAAAATTGATAAATTATTTTGTGTTGTTATCATCATTTACAACAGGCTTAGGGCCGGCGCCGCGCAGGTTAGCTATCTTGTTTAATATATCAAACCAAAATGGTGCACCCATACTAATAGCAAGCACTGTTGCCAGCCAGCCCATCACTTTTTTCCAGCTAAAAGCTTCACCATTACTCCATCCCAGCGGTAAATCCTGCGGCACTGAACTTTTTAAATTATTAATATCATTCTTAACATAATTAAAATTTGAATCCAGGCTTGCTATTGCTATAACTGTTGAATCATTTTTACTGTTTTTAATTGTATTTACCCTATCCTGGTAATTATTTAAAGAGTTTAAAGATTTGTCTGCAAATTCTTTAGCCTGTTCCTGATGGTCATACAGGTATGAACCAATATCTATTGTATCAGCATTTAAACCAACTGTAATTATAATTGCTGCTATAATTGTGGCAGGAAAAACCTTTTTGCGCTTGAAGGTTCCGGTAAGGCGGTTTGAATTTGTATCATACCAATTTTCAAGGCGGTCACGAAACTGATCAATATCACTTTTTATATTTGATGAAATATTTGCTTTTATGGCTGCTGCTTGCGGAATTTCAGTTAATAATGCTCCCGCTGCTTTAGCCTGGTAAGCGAAGCTTAATATGGTTCTTTTTAATTCTCCTGATATTACTCCTGATTTTTCAATAGCTTCAATATAACCACTCATATCTTTTGGCGGAAGTTGTACTGTATTAACCCCAGGCGACGCAGGCGTAATAGTTATTTTATCCAATAAAGCCGAAACAAAATTTTCAGCATCAATATATGAACCCGATTTGCCTGTTTTTGATAAAGCAGTAACCATGCAATGGTCCATAATTTCCTGACCAACACTTACCGGGTTACCGTTTTGTAACTTGGGAATTCCATTTGAATCTAAAGCTTGCGCGTTAAAAATTTGCTTTAACCATTTTTCAAGTATGCTAGCACGGGTATTCAGCATTGAAAACCACAACTCAACCGCAGCGCTGCAAATAATGCTCAGTAAAAAGAAAATAAAAATAACTCCAACAACCAAATCAAGAATTGGAAAACTACTCATATGATAAATAATTTTTGCCTACTCTAAATCCGTTTTCAGCACACCGTTATAAAATTTCATACATCAAACATAGAAACACTATAGCCATATAATTATGGGTAAAACCCCATAATAGTTTGGTATTTTCCTGCGCACAAATCCGCTAAAGCTTAATACAGATAAATGGTATTTACAGAGGATGAATTTTTAAAGGAACGGGAACGCTACTATTTCGGGGCACGTAGTCAAAACAAATCCCACAGCGATGTTAAAGAAAAAAATCATATTTCCAAACATTTACTGAGAAATTTTTTTACCTGTACTTTTGATTTGTACATGAAAATTTTCAAATATTATTTCTACTATGTTGCTATAATTTTTTATTTAAGCAGTTGCAATTTTCAGCAATATCCCTCAGCATCAACACCACTGGAAGGTGGCAGTGAATTTATTGATGGATGTCTGAAAGGAGATTTTAAAAAAGCGGCTGGTTATATGATTGATGACAACGAAAACCAAAAAGATTTATTAAAAATAAAACGGGATTACGATTTAAAAAAAGATGATGATAAACATGCTTACGCTGCTTCATCCATTATTATAAATGAAGATGCTGCGGTTAATGATACCATGCATATCATTAATTATAAGAATTCTTATGATCAGTTTGCACGTAAGGTAAAAGTGGTGCAACGCAATGGTAAATGGCTGGTAGATTTTAAATATACTTTCAACGGAAATCTTTGATTGATGAAAACAGCTTTAATTGTTTTTGCAGGCAGCGGTTTTGGTGGTGTGTTAAGATATGCTGTTCAAAAAAAATTTGTTGATGTAGGTTTTATAAATTTTCCTGCAGGCACTTTTACAGTAAACATTATTGGTTGTTTTTTAATTGGCTTATTTAATGCAATTGCGGATAAAAATAATATGATGTCGCCAGACTGGCGCATTGCATTAACTACAGGTTTTTGTGGTGGCTTTACCACCTTCAGCACTTTTGCAAACGAAAATATGAACCTGCTGCGCAACGGCAATTATCTTTTATTTTCAATTTATACAATATCCAGTTTTGTTGTTGGTGTTGCTGCAGTATTGCTTGGTTCAGGTATGGTGAAATTTTTATAAGCCGCTACACAAATCAAATCAGGATTTATACGTATCCATTTTTGAACTTTCATTACTAACTATGCTGCTTTAAAATTAAGTTTGCAAAAATTATAGTATGTCAACTGTTTTGCATCCGTGGCATGGAGTATCTTATGGCGAAAAAGCTCCAAGAATTGTAACAGCAGTTATAGAAATTTCGCAAGGCTCCCGTTGTAAATATGAAATTGATAAACCAAGCGGCTTGCTTAAGTTAGACCGTGTTATTTATTCGTCTTTTTATTATCCTGTTAACTATGGTTTTATTCCACAGACTTATGGCGATGATAAAGATCCGCTTGATATTTTAGTAATAACTTCTTTGCCGGTTCAACCGTTAACGTTGATGGATGCAAAGGTTATCGGCGTTATGCAAATGATTGATGCCGGTGATTCAGATGATAAGATAATTGCAGTTGCCAATAATGATCCTGGTGTAAATCATTACAATAATATTGAAGAATTACCGAAGCATTTTTTTGATGAGCTGCGTCATTTTTTTGAAGAATATAAAACACTTGAAAAGAAAGCTGTTAAAGTAGAAGAGTTTGGTGATAAGGCAAAAGCGCTTGATGTAATTACAGATGCTATACACTTATACAAAGAAAAATTTATAGAAAAATAATGAGCGCTTATACACTTACCGTATTATTACTTGTTGGCCTCGCTGCCGGAATTTTAGCAGGCCTAGTTGGCGTTGGAGGAGGAGTTATAATTATTCCGGCACTGGTATATTTTTTAAGTTTTAGTCAGAAAGAGGCACAAGGCACATCGCTTGGAATTTTGTTGTTGCCGGTAGGTATTCTGGCCGCAATGAATTATTATAAACAAGGTTTTGTAGATATTAAAGTAGTGCTGATAGTTTCTGCTGCATTTATTATTGGCGGCTTCTTTGGCAGCAAGCTGGCGCTATCTATTTCGCAGGAAACACTGCGCAAAGTTTTCGGAACGCTTTTATTGGTGCTGGCAATTAAAATGCTTTTTATTGATAAATAATTTTGCAGCGTTTATTCAAAACTTATTTTTGTAAAAACAACCGGAATGCAACGCAAGTCTTCAAGATATTACTGGATGCAGTTTTTATTATGGATTGGAATAGAAATTTTGTTCATTGTTTTTTATCCGCAATTATTATGGATGGCTTTCCCCGGCATTGTAACCAACTTCGCTTTAGGTATGCAACTAATGTAAATTCTGGCAAGGCTTATGCTTAATTTTGTAAAACATATTATGCAAAAGTTTCGTGTAGAATTAATTAAGTATGAAGTAAAATCTGTTAAGCCAACAAAAGAAGAAATACCTTCCAATGATACATTTTTAGAAGAACAAACCGGCGACACCATCTGGGCAATAATACATGCTGAAGATGAAAAGACTGCTAAAGCAAAAGCTGAAAAACTTGCACATCATTTGAAAACAGGTTCACTAACTGAATAATTTTAATAACTGTCCTGCATCTGAAATACAGGACAGTTAAACTTTGTAGCCACGTAAAAAATCTTCGACTTTCATACGTTTCTTGCCTTGTAGTTGAATATCCGTGCAATTAATAAAGCCATCAGCACATGCAAATTTTAAGTATGTTTTGTTATCAGATTGAACATCTCCAATTAGCAGTTGATGATTAATGATTTCCTTTTCACCTGAATAAATTTTCAATATCTTATCATACAAATTAGTAAATGCAGTTGGGTAAGGTGATAAGCCACGGATTAAATTATTGATGTCATCAGCATTTTTATTCCAGTCTATTTTACAGGTTTCAGTAAAAATTTTAGGTGCATGTTTTAAATCAGTTGACTGTCGACCGTTGACTGTTGACTGTTGCGGTTGTTCAACAATATTTTCTTCTTCAATTTGATGCATTGTTTTTACAATAAGCTGAGCACCCAATTCTTTCAAAGCATCATGCAGTTCACCAGCTGTTTCATTTTCACTGATTGAAACTTTTTTCTGCAATAAAATATTACCTGTATCAATTTCCTGTTGCAACTTAAAAGTGGTAATACCTGTTTCAGTTTCTCCATTAATAATTGTCCAATTTATGGGTGCTGCGCCCCGATATTGCGGCAGCAAAGAAGCATGTACATTAATGGTACCTAACGGCGGCATGTTCCAGACAATTTCCGGCAACATGCGAAAAGCAACCACCACCTGCACATCTGCATTCAACAACTTTAGTTCACTTATAAAATCCGGGTTCTTTAATTTTTCTGGCTGAAGAATTTTTAATTTATGTTCAACTGCATATTTTTTTACAGCGCTTTCATTCATTTGCATACTACGGCCGGAAGGTTTATCCGGTGCAGTTATTACACCAACAATGTAATAACCTGCATTCACCAAAGCATCTAAAGATGCAACGGCAAACTCAGGCGTACCCATGAAAACAATTTTCAGTTGACTATTTTTAGCTGACTGTTGGCTATTGATTGTTAGTTGTTGATTATTAATTATTAATTCTTCCTTATTCATTATTCAAAGTCATTATACAACAAATATTTTTTTCTGACTTGTTTAAATGCACTCAGTGCCGGTTGCCAGCTTGCACGAATTTCATCTTCTGATTTTCCTTCAATTAATTGCTGCATAAAGATTGCATTGCCGGCGAGCTTATTAAAAAAATAATCGGTTGCTTTATTTGTTTTTGGCTTGATAAAAAAGCTGTCTTTGTTTAGATATAATTTATACGCTTCAATCAAATATTTTAAATGCAGTTTATTATCTGTTAAAGATGAAACACTATCTTTTACATTCCAGCCATAACAAATCCGGTTTACATATTTAGGTGCTGTTGCTCCCTGTTTTGCAATTGGTACAAAGGCATACATATTTTTTGGTAAAGATGGTGCGCCAAATATTTCAAAAGGTTTATCACTGCCCCTGCCTTCACTAATGTTGGTGCCTTCAAAAAAACAGGTAGAAGGATACCAGTAAACTGATTTCATATCAATCAAATTAGGAGAAGGTTTTGCCGGTAATTGATATTTGCTGTTATGATCATATTTTTCGCACTTAATAACCAAAAAATGAAATGGCGTATCTGCAGAATTTTGTGCTGATGTTTTATAGTAATCATATTTCTTATTTGCCGCATCAGATGTGAACCAATCTTCACCGGCAAGCATACGCGCATATTCGCCAATGGTCATTCCATATACAACAGGAACCGGCTGCATGCCGATAAAGCTTTTATAATTTGTATCAAGCACAGGCCCATCCACATAAAAACCATTTGGATCAGGACGATCTAAAATCATCAGCGGCTTGCTGTTTTCAAAAGCTGCTTCCATAAAGTATTGCAGCGAAGAAATATATGTGTAAAACCGAACGCCAACATCCTGTATATCGAACAGCAATACATCAACGTTCTTGAAATCTTCTGCGGTTGGCTTTAATTTTTTTCCATATAAAGAAACAATAGGAATATGCGTGGCTGAATCAACATCATTAGTTGTTTGTGCACCTGCATCTGCATTACCGCGAAACCCATGTTCAGGTGTAAATATTTTTGTTATACTGATGCCTTGTTTCAGTAATGTGTCAATCAGATTGGCTTTATCTATAACTGACGTCTGGTTTGCAAAAACGCCTACGTTTTTACCTTTTAATAATGGCACATATACATCCATCCTGTTAGCACCGGGAATGATTTGTTTGGCAGTATCCTGTGCAACAGAAAATTTAAGTATGCAAATGAGCAGAATGAAAGTAGTGCTGAATTTCATTGAATAAAATTATTACGCTAAATTGAATATTGATATAGAAATTTAATTTTAAGAACCTTATATTTAAACTGCTTAGCTTTATTCAAGTGAAAATGGTTCTATTGTTGTACGTTGTTTTGAAGTTGATAAAATGCTTGCTTTCTGGCGGGAGGCATTACACTGTCAACCAAAGTATCCACCGGAAATGGCTGGGTAATTTTAAGCGACCCAAAACGTCAAGGTTTAAATATTCCTTTAGATAAAGTGGCGGGTAAGCGCAGCCGGCTGCACCTTGATTTATATGCAGAAAATCAAAAGAGGAAGTTGAACGGTTAATCAATATTGGTGCAAAATCTTATTAAAATAATTAGCTTATACCTGATGGCTGCTTTATACATTGCAGCTGGTATTAATCATTTTGTTCATCCTGCCGGTTATATTTCTATTATGCCATCATGGTTGCCATACAAATTATTACTTAATAACGTTAGCGGTGCATTTGAGTTACTATTTGGCATTTTGCTTTTGCCAAAATCTTCAAGACGTTTTGCAGCCTGGGGAATTATTTTACTATTAGTTGCAGTTTACCCTGCAAACGTTCAGATGTTAATTAATTATTACAGGAGCAATAGCCCCTATTTCTGGTTGACAATATTTAGACTACCATTACAATTTTTATTGATCTGGTGGGCATGGATTTATACACGCAAGAGTTATGTTTGATTAAATTTACTGCAACTATATCCTGCTATAATTAGGTGCCTCTCTTGTAATTTCAATATCATGTGCATGGCTTTCACGCATACCGGCATTTGTTATTTTTATGAAAGTAGCTTTTTGTAAATCGTTGATTGTTTTAGCACCGCAATAACCCATGCCTGCACGTAAACCGCCGGTATATTGCGTTACAACCTCACTTAAATGGCCTTTATAGGCTACTCGGCCTTCAATGCCTTCAGGCACCAATTTTTTTAATCCATCTTCCACATCCTGAAAATAACGGTCGCTACTGCCTTGCGCCATTGCTGCTATGCTACCCATACCACGGTATTCTTTAAACTTGCGGGCTTCATAAATAATTGTTTCGCCGGGGCTTTCTTCTGTACCTGCAAAAACGCTTCCCATCATTACACTGTCTGCACCTGCGGCAAGTGCTTTTACCATATCACCTGTATAACGTATTCCACCATCAGCAATTAAAGGCACATTCATATCTTTTAAAACAGAAACAGCCTGCATAATTGCGGTTAACTGTGGAACACCTGCACCTGCAACAATACGTGTGGTACAAATAGAACCTGGTCCAATGCCAACTTTTATAGCATCTGCACCAGCTTCTGCCAGTGCCTTTGCACCTGCAGCAGTACCTATATTACCTGCAATCACCTGAAGGTTTTTAAAGTTCTTTTTTAATGATTTTAATGCACTGATAACGCCTTTGCTATGACCATGCGCACTATCAAGTGTAACCACATCAACACCTACATGCATAAGTGCAGTGGCACGATCATTTATATCTTTTGTGATACCAAGCGCAGCACCAACAAACAATCTTCCAAACTCATCTTTAATAGCATTAGGAAAATTTTTCAGCTGAAGTATATCGCGGTATGTAATCAACCCAACAAGCTTACCTGCTTTGTTTACTACAGGCAACTTTTCAATTTTGTATTTATGTAAAATAATTTCTGCTTTTTTGAGATCAGTTCCATCGGGCGCTATAATCAGGTTTTCCCTGGTCATCACATTGCTTACCTTTTTTTGCTTATCGGTTTCAAATCGTAAATCACGGTTGGTAAGAATACCAACAAGCGTATTAGTTTTGTCAACTATTGGAATACCGCCAATCTTATTTTCCTTCATCAGCTTTAAAGCATCGCCAATCGTAGCATCCGCAAGTAATGTAATGGGATCAATGATTAACCCGCTTTCACTGCGCTTTACTTTTCTTACCAGTTCTGCTTGCCTTTCAATGCTCATATTTTTATGCAATATGCCTACGCCGCCTTCTCTTGCCAAAGCAATTGCAAGGTTGGCTTCTGTAACCGTATCCATAGCCGCAGATAGCATTGGAATATTTAGCTTTAATGTTTTTGTAAGCCGTGTGGTAAGATCAGTTTCACGGGGAAGCACCTGGCTATATGCAGGCATAAGCAGCACGTCATCAAACGTTAAGCCTTCACCAAAAAAACGGGATTGTTGAGATTTTTGTAGTGGAACTTTATTTATCGTTGCCATGTGCAAAGATATAGCGGCAAAATTTTAGATAACAAATTTTCAATTAATGCATCTTACTAAAATAAAGTGGCTATTTTCACAGTGCTTTTAAGTGTATAAATAACACTTTTAAAAGTGCTTGTAACTTAATCTAATGAAAGCTATAATTCCGGTGGCAGGCGCAGGCGCAAAACTTCGACCTCATACATATACACAACCAAAGGCATTAATACCAATTGCAGGAAAAAATATTTTAAGCTTTATTGTTGACCAGCTACACACTGCAGGCATACATGAATTTATTTTTATTGTAGGTTATCTTGGTGAAAAAATTCAGGAATATGTGTTGCAATGCTATCCTGAACTTACCTGTCATTTTGTTTACCAGAATGAGCGGCAGGGGACCGGCCACGCACTTGAATTAACTAAAACAATTGTTGGTGACGATGAAGTAATGGTTACGCTTGGCGATACCATTTGCGATTACAACATTGAAGAAGTGATTGCCTCAGAACATAACCTGCTTGGCATAAAAAAAGTAGACGATCCGCGCAACTTTGGTGTGGCTGAAATAGGCAGCGAAGGCATTATTAACCACGTGGTTGAAAAACCTGCCATCCCTAAAAGCAATATGGCGCTTGTAGGTATTTATAAAATAAAGGATACTGCTATTTTATTTGAATGTATTCAACATTTATTCAGTCAGAACATACAGAGTTATGGCGAGTATAATCTTACCGATGCATTAGATTGTATGATAAGACGCGGTGCAAAATTTAAATCGTTTAAAGTAAAAAATTGGTACGATTGCGGCAAGAAAGAAACTTTGCTTGAAAGCAATGCCACCTTGCTAAAAAAATTTGGCGGCACTATAGATAAAGATATTCAATCTGAAAATTCAATCATCATACCGCCGGTTAGTATAGCACATGGCTGCCGTTTAAAAAATTCTATTGTTGGCCCGCATGTATCTGTCGGTCCTAATACCAAACTTGAATATTCTGTAATACGTGACAGTATTATCGGTTCTTATACAAACCTTTTTGAAGTGGTAATTGATAACTCGCTCATCGGTAGCGATGCCAGTGTAAAGGGCTTAAGCCGTTCATTAAATATAGGTGATAATACCGAGCTTGATTTTGGGTAACATAAATTCTAAATTCATCTGCGCATTTGTTTATTTTGGTTGATGATCACATCGTTCAATAACAGCATAACCAAACTCTTCAACATACAGTATCCAATAGTACAGGCCGGTATGGTTTGGACGAGTGGATGGAAGCTGGCAAGTGCCGTAAGCAATGCCGGTGGTTTGGGTTTGATGGGCAGCGGCAGCATGTATCCTGATGTTTTAAAACAACATATTCAAAAATGTAAAGCAGCAACATCGAAACCTTTTGGTGTAAACATTCCGTTGATATATCCTGATGTTGAAAAGCATATTCAGACTGTAATTGATGAAGAAATTAAAATTGTTTTTACAAGCGCTGGTAATCCAAAAAAATATACATCAATATTAAAACAACACGGTATTACAGTCGTGCATGTTGTAAGCAGCAGTGCATTTGCATTAAAAGCAGAAGATGCAGGTTGCGATGCAGTGGTTGCTGAAGGTTTTGAAGCAGGCGGCCATAACGGAAGAGAAGAAACCACAACAATGGTGTTAATACCATTGGTACGCGAAGCTGTAAAAATTCCATTGCTTGCAGCCGGTGGTATTGCAACCGGAAGGCAAATGCTTGCAGCTATGATATTAGGCGCTGATGGTGTGCAAATCGGCAGCCGTTTTGTATGCAGTGACGAAGCTTCAAATCATGCATCATTTAAGCAGGCAATTATTAAAAGCAAAGAAGGTGATACCATGTTAAGTATGAAGAAACTTATACCTGTAAGGTTGCTAAAAAATAATTTTTATACGATGATTAACGAAGCGGAATCAAAAGGTGCTGCTAAAGAAACAATTGCAGAATTGTTAGGTCATGGCCGCGCAAAAAAAGGAATGCTGGAAGGGGATTTGAATGATGGTGAACTCGAAATAGGTGAAGTAAGCGCTTTAATAAAGAATATAAAGCCTGCCATAGAAATTGTTGATGAAATATGGAATGAGTTTGATAAAGCTGTTAAAAATCCATTCAGTTTTAATCAATAACTGCTGTAGCTTATTCTAAAATAATACTCTCAACCAGGCTTTAGTATAATTCAACTTTGTTCATTGCCCAACGAAAGTTATCTTTGCGCTCCCTTGATTTGAAAGGCCGGTTCGTCTATCGGCTAGGACATCTCCCTTTCACGGAGGAAAGACGGGTTCGATTCCCGTACCGGCTACAAAGGAAAGGTTAAGTTAAGCCCCAGGTTCATTAATGAGCGTGGGGTTTTTGTTTATGTAGTTCAAGGTTTATAAATTAAGCTAAACCTTGTAACTTGCGTTCTCTAAATTAAAAAGTATGAGCACAGTAAAAGTTGCAATAAACGGATTTGGAAGAATCGGTCGTCTTGTGTACCGGCAGATTTTTGATATGGAAAGCATTGATGTAGTAGCTATAAATGATCTTACAAGTCCAAAAGTATTGGCACATCTTTTAAAATATGACAGTGCGCAGGGCAGGTTTAATAAAGATGTAACATCATCTGAAAATTCAATAAGTGTAGAAGGCAAAGAAGTAAAAATATATGCGCAAAAAGATCCAACACAAATTCCCTGGAAAGATCATGATGTTGATGTTGTATTAGAGTGTACAGGTTTTTTTACAGATAAAGCAAAAGCTGAGGCACATTTAAAAGCCGGTGCAAAACGCGTTGTTATTTCTGCCCCTGCAACAGGCGATTTAAAAACAATTGTATTCAATGTAAACCATGATATATTAGACGGCTCTGAAACCGTTATCAGTTGCGCTTCCTGCACCACAAACTGCCTAGCGCCAATGGCAAAAGTGCTGGAAGATAAATTTCAAATTGTGATGGGATTGATGACAACCGTGCATGCTTATACTAATGATCAGAATACACAGGATGCGCCACATCCAAAAGGCGATTTAAGAAGAGCAAGAGCTGCGGCTGTAAATATTGTACCTAATAGTACCGGTGCCGCAAAAGCAATTGGTTTGGTTATTCCGAGTATTAAAGGTAAGCTTGACGGCACTGCTCAACGTGTACCTACATTAACCGGGTCCTTAACTGAGCTAACTACCATGTTGGGTAAAAAAGTTTCTGTTGACGAAGTAAACGGCGCAATGAAGGCTGCAGCAAATGAAAGCTTTGGTTATACAGAAGATGAACTTGTAAGCAGCGATATTATCGGTATGCATTACGGTTCTTTATTTGATTCAACACAAACCAAGGTGCTTACAGTTGGTGAGCAGCAGCTTGTTAAAACAGTGAGCTGGTATGATAATGAAATGAGTTATGTAAGCCAGCTTGTAAGGACGGTTAAATTTTTTGCAGGCTTAATCAATAAATAATTTATTTATCAGATTCGGGATGTAGCGCAGCCCGGTAGCGCATCACGTTCGGGACGTGGAGGCCGCTGGTTCGAATCCAGTCATCCCGACGAATCTTTTAATTAACTTTTACTTAAAGCCTGCAAAATCAATAAGTTGCGGGTTTTGTAGTTTTTACACTTTACCCTAATTTACCCATTCTGACATGGTTTATCTCATAGGTTTTATGAGATAAACAATGAGAGTTTTTCAAGCTTATGAAACGTCTATCTTAGTTATGAGATTGATTTTATAAAAGCTATCTCAAATGTTTTTCTAATAGTACTGAGGAGTAAGAAAATTTTTAAACTTAAAAAATGTGAAGCATGAAAACTACACAAACATTTGGCGTGCGATTTATTGCACTTACTAAATTGAATAATCAAAGTGAGGCTTACATCTATGCACGAATTACTATTTCAAAAAAAGTAATTGACATTTCTCTCAAGAAGATTGTACAGCATTGTTTATGGGATGCAAAGCGTGAGTGTATAGTTAGTAAAACACCTGAAGCAAAACAAATCAATAAGTTTATTGACGACACAAGATATCGACTAATGGAATGCTACCAGCAGCTATTGCTTGAACATAAAGTAATCAGTCCGTATGCAATAAAAACCCTATACTTAGGTGAAATCAAAGTTGACAATACATTACTTGGATTAATAGATTATCATAATGATAACATGAAGACTATCTTATCCTGGGGCACTTTAAAAAATTATTTTACTACAAGGAAATATGTGCATTTATTTTTCACAAAAAAGTATAAGAATGCAGACATCTTTCTTTCGTCGCTCAATTATCAATTCATCACAGAGTTTGAATTCTTTTTAAGAACATGTGAGCCGTTAGATAAAAGCAATCCATTAACTAATAACGGCATCATGAAACACATGGAACGATTAAGAAAAATGGTAACCCTGGCTTATAAAATGGAATGGATTCACAAAGACCCTTTTGCCCAATACAAGTTGCGGTTTAAAAGAAAAGAAATGTCTTTTCTTACAGCCGAAGAATTATCTAGAATAGAAAATATTGAGTTGTCGAAAAAAATTGTAGCGAGAGCAAGAGATTTATTCGTATTCTCTTGCTATACAGGTTTGGCATTTGTTGATATGAATAACCTGCGCAGTAATAATCTTTGCATTGGCATAGATGGAGAATACTGGATAAAAACAAACAGGCAAAAAACAGAAATAGCCGTCAACCTTCCGCTGCTGCCTAAAGCTTACGCAATAATTGAAAAATATAAGAATGAACCAAGAGTTTATTACCGGCAACGCTTGCTGCCGTTTATGTCTAATCAACGGCTTAATAAATACATCAAAGACATAGCAGCATTGTGTGGTATAAAAAAGGATATAAGTTTTCATACAGCCAGGCACACATTTGCAACCACCGTTACATTAACTAACGGTGTTCCTGTGGAAACAGTAAGTAAAATGCTTGGTCATACAAAGCTTAGTACAACTCAGATTTATGTGCATGTTGTAAAACAAAAAATCAGCGAAGACATGAAAGCGCTACGGCAAAAACTTAATTCAACCAAGGAAATAAAAGAGGTGATAGTTTAATATCCCCATTTATTTTTGAATTAATGGCTTTGTTAGAAAAACATTTATTTCTTAAGCGCTCAACCATGCCATCTGCCGGTAAAGGCTTGTTTACCAAACAAGACATTAAAAGAGGAACTTTTATAGTAGAGTATAAAGGAGTAATCAGAAAATGGAAAGAGTTAAAACAAGGTGAAGGTTGCAATGGCTATATGTATTATATAAATAGAAACCATGTAATAGATGCTAAACCTTCAAAGCAATGTTTCGGCAGATATGCTAACGATGCTAATGGTATAGGAAAATTAAAAGGAATGACAAACAACGTCGCATTTTCAATAAGCGATAATAAAGTTTTTATTAAGGCGATAAAGAATATTAAGGCGGCGAAGAAATATTGGTTTCTTATGGAAAAGAATATTGGGATGTGTTGAAATATAATAACAGTTTGAAAAAGAAACGTTCAAAAAAAGTGTAATCTTTACTTGCTAAATATTATTTTTCTTATTAAACTTATACGCCATAAATCAGCCACTTCATCCACTGGTAAAACAGCACAAGGTTGCCTTTATATAATTTCTTACAGCCATCATAAGTGATAACAGCATCCAGCAAATCCATCAGTTCAATTTCAGAATAGCTGTGTTTAAATGTTGTACAAAAATACTTGATTACTTTCTTTGGCTTTGCTATCTCATCTTCATTCAGGTATTGAACTTCTTTATCCATAGCGGCACGTAATTTAGGCTTATTCTTGTAAATATGTCTTTGGCTGATTAACCAAAAAGCTTCAACAAGCTTTAGTAATGCTTCCATAAAATCCATCAGGTCTTCACGCAGGTAAGCTTCATCATAAGCGCTTTTATCATTGGCAAGCGCGAGCCTTTGCCAATGATTTAATTCAGCCATGCATGTTGCTAATTGAAAATTGTTGAACAAAGCACACAGGTTGTGAAATACATTTTTATTTCTTGCAACCAGGTAATGATACGGCTTTTGAAACCGTACCCTTTCTTCTTTATCGTTGTTCATGGCTTAAGGGTTTTCTTCTTACTGTATAATACCATTTCTTAAACCACCAGTTCTGATGTTTATCACGCCATTTGGCATATAGGTTTACCAGCTTCGCTTTATTACTTTTTTAGGAAACAAAGCACCAAGTGAATCCATCTCTTTAAACATCTGCCTTATATCTTCAATTGTATAAAACTTCTGACCATAACCACATTCAATAAAGTAGTTGATTAAATGCTCTTTTGCTTTGTCTTTGCCTTCACGCTCCCAGCTTCCGCAATCAAGGTTTGTAATAAAATCTCTTATCACATCTTCCGGTGTTACTTCCATTAGTTTGCAGAGTAAAAGAAATTGATACGGCAGAAAAAATGTAAAACTTGCACGACACTTATAAGCTCCCGTTTGCCACTTAAGTAATGGTTTTGTTTGTGCAGTTTTCTTCATAAGCTTTATGGGTTTATAGTGCCGGGAAATGCGGTTACAATCTTGCCGCCTGCATCTGAAACAATGGTTACGGAGCCTGTGTGCTTACCAAACCTGTCAAAGCCAATTACCTGTTTGGTGTCTGACACTCTTTGCAGGTTGCAGGAATTTGCGATAGGTGAAGTTGGCTGCGTGGCTGCATCGCGGATAATGGCTACAATACTTATAACAGGAATGATAAATTTACCTGCATTTGGATAGCGCGCAATTTTAAAATAATGCCGTTCTAAAATATGCGCCAGTGTAGGCGCACTTAAATAATAAGATTTGAGGAACAGCTTTCTTTTATGCTTTACCGGCAGTTGATACATAAGGTTTAACTGCAGTTCATCCATCCATATCTGCGTATCACTGATAAGAAACAATGTCTTAATCCATTGCTCTTCGTTAATGTTGTTTGTGTCATTGTTAAGATTAACAACAACATTACCTGCAAACTCATTATTATAAGCAGAGCCGTTATTGGGCGGATTGTGAAGCATAGATGATACTTTATTGATATAATGTTATTACTTACCTAAAACAACAACATTGAAAAAGCATATTCAATTCTATGAATGCATATAGTAGCAGTAAGGCTGTATAAATTATACACCAGCACACTTAAACCGTTTTATGTAAGCGCTTATCTTTATACCTTTAATTTAAATTCATCACTTATAATTCATAATTATGGAGAAGACCATACACGAAGGCAGGAACGTAAAACGCATACGTGAAACGCTGGGTATTAAGCAGGATGCTTTAGCCATTGAATTGGGTGATGACTAAGATGCTTTGAATCACAACCTCTTCCTGTCTCAGTGCTACCACCCCTTCTTAATCGTTTCACAATAAACATCATTGTTTAGGCTGGTTGAATAAAACTGTGTGTCTTATAATTTTCATATGTATTATTGAAGTCTTGCCAATCTTTATAGCATTTGACGATATTTAAATACAAAGATGGATTATGGGCTTTAAGATTGTTATCATTGTATTTAAAGCAAATCGTAGGACTGTTTTATCCAATATAACTTAGCTTTACTTATAGGCTGATGTCTTGCAACATAATTAATGCTGTAATTTTCGCATCAGCATTTCTTTACGGCTGCGGGATACATTTACGGTAGTACCATCATTCATAATTAAATAACCACCTTCTCCCCTAACATATTTATCTACTTCGTTCATGTTAACCAAATAAGAATGATGCACCCTTACAAACGATGAAAAATTTTCTAACTGTTCTTCCATTTCTTTCAATGTTCTGCAAGCAATAATTTTTGTTTTATTTTTTAAATACACATGTGTGTAATTATCATCTGCTTCACAGCGCGTCAGCTGGTCAGCAGGTACTAATTGAAAACCTTCTGTGGTGGGTATAGCAATTTTATTAAACCCGCCATCTTTATTTTGCACCTTGTTCATCAGCATTTGAAACTGTTCATGCAAAGGCAAACTTTTTTGTGCCTGCACTTTTTGTACAGCAGCTATTAATTCTTTTGAGTCTATTGGTTTTAATAAATAATCAAGTGCACTGAACCGAATAGCTTTAATAGCATACTGATCATAGCTGGTGGTGAATATAACAGCAAAAGGAATTTGGCCAAAGTGTTCCAAAAATTCGAAGCCATTCATATTAGGCATTTCAATATCAAGAAATACCAGGTCGGGTTTTGTTTTTGCAACAGCTTCAATTCCCTGCTTTGCACTCATGCATTTTTCTATCACTTCCACTTGTGCACAATGATCACTTAACAGCATAGTTAGTGTGTCAAGACAATGCACTTCATCATCAATAATAATGGCTCTAATCATAAATCACAGGTAATTTAATTATTACTTCTGTACCGGCAGCGCTGCCATCGGCATTTGATAAATCATTGATCGTTACGGGTGATGTAATTGTTTTAGGTTGTTGCATTATGGCAATACGATTTTCAGTGATCTGCAAACCCATTGACTTATGTTTAGTTGCTGATTTACTTGCAAATGCCGCAGCATTTTTTCTTCCTATTCCATCATCCGTAATCTTAAAATACAGTTGATTATTTTCTTCAGCAACTTCAATGTTTAAAAGGCCTTTTTCTTCTTTATGCATCAGCCCATGCCATATAGCATTTTCAGCATAAGGTTGTAAAATTAATGGTGGTACTTGCAAGGCTGAAACATCCAGGTCTTTATTAAACGAAATCTTATAATCAAAATGATAATTAAAACGCAATGCTTCAAGTTCAAGATATAAATTCAAAGATTCTAATTCACGCTCTAATGGTATTAATTCTGATTGTGAGTTTTGTAATATTAAACGCACCAATTTTGAAAACTTAGTAAGATACTCTGAAGCTTGTGCTCTTTCATTTTGAAGAATAAAACGGTTGATAGAATTAAGTGAATTAAAAATAAAATGCGGGTTCATTTGTGAGCGCAATGCCTGCATTTCAAGTTCTGATGCCTTATTGAATAATGCTGATTGTTTTTTTTCACTCTCCAGTTTTTCATTCCTTCTTTTAAGCATAAAGTTTCTAAATACAATAAAGCTTAATAAAAAAAGTAGTACCATTCCTGCAATAAGAATATTTTTCTGTGTTGATTCGCTTTTTAAACTTTGTTGCTGTAACTGCTTTTCACTATTCAGTTCTTTAATTTTATGCTCATAATCATAAGCGGCCATCTTACCCATTGTTTGGTTATTCAAGACAGTTTCCTGTTTTGATATGAACCTGCGATAATAATTATAAGCACTATCGGTTTGATGCAAGTGATCGTATACATTATAAAGAACTTCATAGCCATCACGCATTGATGGAAGAGATTTGGCAGGTATCGCAATGCTTAATGCTTGCTTTGCATAGTTAATGGCTGAATCATATTTTCCGAGTGCAGCAAAAGTTTTTGCAATATCTAATAATGATCGTTTAGTTTGAACAAGATCATTCAATTGCTGGTGATAAATTAAACCTTTTTGAAAGTATGGCAAAGCTGTTTGATATTGTTTCAGGTAGAGATAAAATTCACCTTTGCTTACAAGAAAATAACGAATATCTTTTATACTAGCTTTTGCAGAATCAAACTTGTTATAATAATAAAGTGCAGAATCAGGTTGATTTGCATATGTTAGTAATTCTGCATATTCCATTTGGTTCCAGGTTATACCAAATCCATTCATTTCATTAAAAAATAGATGGCGCCAGAAAGGTAAAGCAGTAGAATATTCACCCATTAGTTTGTACATTAAACCTAATACCCACAACTCATGAAAAGAGTAATAACCCGTATCACCAGATTTCTTTTCTGCACTAATAAGTTTTTCCTGCGTGTTCAAAAGGTTTGTGTAATCTCCTCTGTCGCGATAAATATCTGTTATACTTTCAAGGCAATAAGCATCCCACTGGTAATAATGATCATCATCTTTAATAGATAATTGATAAGCCAGTTGTAAATTAGTAAGCGCTTCATCATAATTACATTTATTTTTTTGAATGCGCCCTAACCACCAGTACGCAACATTAATTTCTTTTTTGTTTGGTGTTTGATTAAAGTAGTATAAAGATTTTTTTATAAGCCCCTCTGTTTTATCATTGTTATTACTTGAATAATATTCAACAGCTGCCTCGCTTAAAGCAACCAAAACAAGCCCGTGGATGTAATTTTTTTTAATTGATTCTTTATAAGCGATGTTTAAATAATAGTTTACTGAATCCATTCTTTTTTCAAACAGGTATTGAACGGTAAGTTGATGCAAACAAATAATTCTTGCAGTATCATGTATTGAAGGCAAAACTTTTTTAAGGCTATCAATATTTAATAATTGAGCAAATGCAGTATGAAAAATAATTTGTGTAAAAATTATTGCATAAAGTTTTCGCATAATTACTCGGGAAGTATTTTAAAACTACTATCAATTATATATAGTTATACATTTTATTGAGTAGTTGGTTGTTTTGAAAGGGTAATCTGCAATGTTATAGTTTAGCATTGCATCACTTATCTTTTTTAACCTTGAAACAATCGTAAACTAACAGTATATTTCCGTAATACACCATCAATTTCTGCTAACTGCTCACTCGCAATTCTCATCTCACTCAGCAAAAAATAATTTTATTCTCTCATAAATTATTTAACTAAACTAATAAAACGAGATGTATGAAAACTTTACTCAGTAAAAAATGCATGATTGCTTTTGCCGCAATCGTTTTTTGTATCACATCAATCAACGCACAAACAGCAAACCCGCAACTAAAAATTAAAGAATATAAATTAAAACAAAACCTGCTGCTACATTTAAAACAAAAACATTCTGCTGTCAATTCCCATCAAAATTTTGGAATAAAAATCAATCCTTACTGGCAAGATGTTAATGCGCCACATATATATACAACAGTTATATACCTCAAATAAGCATACCCTCTTTCAATGCAGTTTGGGCAAGGGTAAATTATGACTCTATGCAATATACTGCAAACAAGTTTTTACGTAGCGCGGATGGTGGAAAAACATGGCGAATTGATTCAGTAGATATATCAGGCTTATATGGTTTATGTGATATTTCGGCTATTGATGAAAACACTTGTTACTCTGCGTTGTTTAATGCCACGGTTGGTTTGGGTGGTGGTATTTATAAAACTACAGACGGTGGCGATACATGGAAACAGCTTGCACCAGGTAAGCTTTATGGCGCAACTTCTTTTCTTGATATTGTTCACTTTTTTGATGCCCAGCATGGTGTTACCATTGGTGATGATGGTACAGATACATCAAGGCTTGAAATTTATACCACCAGCAATGCAGGCAAAACATGGGAACGTGTTTTAAAAAACAATTTACCAACAACAGAAGGTTATGCTTATACTTCAAATTTTAACTCTTATTCTTTTTTTCAAAACACTATTTGGTTTGCTGCTGCAGATAGTTACGGCAATAGTTATATTTATCGTTCTGACGACTTTGGACAGCACTGGAAACAATTTCCAAATTTTCCATATAGTTTAGGAAACTATTTTGATTTTGCTTTTGTTGATAAACAACATGGATTAGGTGTAACGTTTGATTATGGTGTTGGTCCGCATGAAATAGAAACACACGATGGCGGCAAAACTTGGAATAATAAAAGTTTCACCGGTTATCCAATGGGTTTATTTATTACAAATATTCCTTTCACACATACGTACATAAGTTCTATACCGTATAGCCTTACACCTGTTGCCGGTACATCTTACAGCAATGACTATGGAGCGACATGGAAGTTAATTGATACAAGTGCTAACTTGAGCCATACAGCGGCTTCATTCCTTAACCCTTTAGTAGGTTGGTCTGGCAGAGATGACTCACAGGAAGATGGTTCACAAGGCCCGAATGGCGGTATATACAAATGGAAACTGCAATTTTCTTTAGATGATAATGCAATTGCAGATAATGCAGCTTCAACTGATGACGCAACTGTAACAATGAAAACTAATACAACATTAAAACTCTACCCAAATCCTGCAAAAGATGTTGTAAGAATTGATGGCTTAAATGCTTTAGCTAAAACAACACTTTCATTATTTAATATTTCAGGAAAGTTGATACAGCAATCAACATCAAACAGTGAAAGTTACCAGTTCAACATACATAATCTTTCAGCAGGTAGTTATTATATAAAAGCTCAATCCGATGACAGAATGGAAACACTAAAGTTTATAAAAGAATAAAACGTAACTTATAAGTTACTCAATTTTTTCAATACTAAAGTTAAACAAGCAAGAGAGCTGTATAAACAGCTCTCTTTTTATTATGCTAAAGTAGATTGCTGCAAACAATCATTACCCTGTTCGCCTGGCATTAAATATTCTGCTATTGCCTAACTAATACCTGTTACAGACTTTCTTATACAAATATGCACAGCAACGTTTGCTCACCGGTATTATAATCACATAACTACTTATCTTTATTCTTTCATTCATCATGTATAACTCATTAATCATAACTGGTATTTACCATTATTAACAACTATTAATCAACAACTTTACTTCATGGAAAAGACCATACACGAAGGCAGGAATGTAAAACGCATACGTGAAATGATGGGCATTAAGCAGGATGCCTAGCCATTGAATTAGGTGATGACTGGAACCAGAAGAAAATAAGTTTATTAGAAGGCAAAGAAACCATTGAACCGCAAATATTAGATGAAGTTGCAAAAGCTTTAAAAGTGCCGGTAGAAGCGATTAAGAATTTTGATGAAGAGGCTGCTATAAATGTTATTTCAAATACTTTTAATGATAACTCACAGAACAATTTGCATTATCAATGCACATTTAATCCTTTAGATAAAATAGTTCAATTATACGACGAAAAGATTGCTTTATTTGAAAGGATGCTGAAAGATAAAGATGCGATGATTGACGAGTTGAAGCGGCTAAAGAATGATAAATGAGCTTGGTAGTTGCAAAGAGGAATGGTAATTTAATTTCAATTGTTAGTGATACCAAACTTTCATATCCAATTGAATCTTTTCCAAATTACAAATTAGCAGAACCCGACAAAGGCGTAATAAAGAGTGTTATACTTAACCCTTTTATTTGTGTCTCTTTTGCTTGCAATGACATAAATAATGCGGTTGAAGCCTTAAGAAAATGTCGTCTGTTTGGAACTAATGTTTCAACTCTATTAAACTATTTATTTAGTTTTCATAGACAAAAAAGAAACTCCATTGATTTTATCGTTGGTATATCGATGCCTAGTTTGACAAAAATTTTTGAAATAAAGTCAGGAGTTAAAATTGAAAAGAATAGTTGTTGGATTGGTTCACTTGATGGATTTAATTGCTTTCAGGAAAAAGTTTATGATTATAAACGTGATTTTAATAAGAGCGAAACCGACATACCGGATTATTCTCGCTGCCTAACGCAAGTAATTGAAAGTGGTGTTGATGAAACAATTAACGGCTTTCCGATTTCAGTGACAAATCAGAATGGAATTTTTCAATATATAACATCGATGTCTGCCGTTATGGGATTAGCTCCCAAAACTTATACTTTTAACGATGCGCTTCCGCATCAAATAGGAGATACTTTTGGATATTCAATTCCACTTGACATTCATGACTCTACGCAAGAAGGTAATTATACAATTTGCATTTATGAATCAAACTTAGATTATACTGCGGTAGGGCTTTTCATTTTACAAGGAAACTTTGGTGTCGTATATAGTTTAGGCGATGATAAATCTTTACTTATTCCAAGAGTTTATGGAAAACATGACGAATTTGAATTTGAAGAAGTTTTAAAACAGTTCGGAATACCTAAGTCGTTTAGTGTTTCCTCTAAACAAAAAAGTTTGTTGAATCGAGGTGATAAATCATTTCAAGTTGGAAACTTTGAAGAAGCAATTAGATTTTATGATAAAGGATTATTAGAAAACGAGGAAGTTGCCAAAGGTTTATTATTTTTTCATAAAGGCGTTGCTTATTTAAATTTAAGAAACGTGCAAGAAGCGTTAACACAATTTCAATTAGCAATTAAAAAGCAACCGAATTTAACTAGTGCCATACAAAAAATACTTTTCGATCTTAAAAATAGGAATAGCAATAAATAAATACAAGAATTTCAGTCGTAGCGGGGTCTTCGTAAAAAGCCTTGCGTAAAGCTACGAGATCCTGCGGTTGATTAAACATCTTTTTAATTTCGTCAATAGCAGGCTCTTCGTTAATAGCTTTATGCAAAGCATGGAACCCTGTAGTTTACCCCTTGAAGTTGTTCTTTCAGCAACGCTGCCGGTTTCAACCACTAACCTGTTTTAGTTTTTTCCGGTTCAATGGAACAAAATGTCAGTAAAAAATAATATAGCTCAAAACTGCTTTGATAACGCAGGGTCTTAGCCTTGCTCATGACTTTGCATTGAAGACCAGCTATGACGAAAAAAGGCCATATACAAGGCCTATAACATTATTGAAGCAGGTTCTGTACTTAAACAAGCTGAACACCTTTCAGCATTCATCTTGTATATATTGATGTTATTGTTTTACAAACATTAATGTTTTAGTATAGTTGTTTGTTGTTAACTGTATGTAATAAATACCGGTTGCCAAACCTGTCACGTTTATGTATTGCTGAACAGAACCGGGCTGTAAACCCTGTAATGATTTTTCATAAACAGGTTTGCCATTAGTATTGGTGATTCTGAGCGCAGCTTGACTTATTGCATTACCTGTGGTAAAGCTTACGGTAAGTTGGCTGTGAACTGGATTGGGTGATAAACTGTAAGCAAATTCACTACCATGCAATTGCAGTTTTATAATGGATGAGTAAGTAAACCTGCCATCTTTATCAATTGTTTTTAAACGATAGTATAAGGTAAATGCACCAATATGTAATGCACTGTAATCATTCAATAAGTAACTATGTGTTGTATTGCTTGTGCCTGTAGCTTTAACATCACCAATGTTATTAAAATGAACACCATCAATACTGCGCTCTACACCAAAATGATCTGTATTAATTTCTGTTGCAGTTTGCCAGTTCAATAAAACCGATGAAGGTTGTAATGATGCTGTAAAGTTTGTGAGACCAACAGGCAGAATAGAAAGTGTTGTATCAATTCTATACAGGTCAGAATCTCCTGATGTGAGATAATAATGATTATTAAAATACAGGTTATTCTTATAAATAAACAAATAAGAAGTTTTACGGTTTTCGAATCCATAACCCTGTATTTTTCTGGTTCCTGACGTAGTTCCATCCGTCACCCAAAGTCCAAATTCACTAAGCAGGCCATTGTCTTCAGTAAAATAAATGCCTGTGGTTGTATAGAAAAAGGAAGCATTATCCTGAACGCTGATATCTGTTACTAAAGTTGTTCCATTGGGTGTACCATCGGTGCTCCATAATTCATCCATATCCTCACCTGCAACAAAATAGTATTTACCTTTAAATGGTGTGAAATAGTTTATCGTTTGGTCGTATCTGAAATTACCACTTGTATAGCTATTTTGAGGAGCGGCTGCGTTATATACAGACACAGGGTTAGAGCTAAGGGTTCCCGGCTCAATATCTTTTAATAACACTGTACCTGCAGCGGTACCATCCGTACTCCATAATTCAGTTCCCGTGGCACTGGTAAATCCTGAAAAAACAAGCTTGTTATTTAAAACCAAATCGGGGCCGTAATTAACTTTTATATGTTTGATTGCTTTGGTATTAGCGGCAGTACCATCTGTGCTCCATAATTCATTACCGGTTGAACTTGAATAAGTGGTAAAAAGAAGTTTATTATTTACAATATAACCTGTTGTAATCTCAGCATGTATGCTTTCTATAGATTGGGTATTGGCAGCAGTGCCCTCTGTACTCCATAATTCCTGGTTGCCCGCACCATCCGTTATTACAAAAACAAGCTTGTTATTTACCACTTTACCGTAATCATAGATATAATTACTTATATCTTTAAACAATGTTGTATTGGCAGCAGTGCCATCTGTTGTAAATAACTTAACGTTTTTTGTAGTGTCGGATACAATAAAAACAAACTTACCATTTACCAAACGGGGAGCATTGGTAGGAACACCTGCACCGGGGTTATATATTAAGCTGGTGCTTGTGCCATCTGTTGCCCAAAGTTGGTTAGAAGCTTTTGAACCAGTGCCGGAGGTTGCAGTAAAAAATGTTTTACCGCCAGTAGTATCATAAGTAATAGTGGTGCTGTCAGCAAAATTATTTTCCAATAATGAAATGCCTGAAGCGGTAAGCTTATATAAACCGAAAGTAGAATCTGCACCATAAGCTGTAAACAGCACATAGCTTCCGTTTATAAAAAACTGCGTGGTATAATAAGGATAATAAGGTGATGAAGCAGGAAAACTATTTGACGAATCACCATTAATATCTCCAACCAGACCGGTATTAGCAGTTGTACCATCCGTGCTCCAGAGTTCATTACCATGTTCGCCATCATTAGCAATAAAATACAGCAGGTTATTAAATTTAAAAGGTGTGAAAAAATAACCATTGCCCGTCTTACCAATTTGCGTTACAGCATAAGTGCCGGCAGTGGTACCATCTGTAACATATAATTTTCCTGCATTCACAAAATAGGCTTTACCCTTATAAATAGTTTCCGGGTCAACGCCGATGGTTAAGTTAGTTATCAGCTTAACCGTGGTGTCTTCAATTGTATATATACCTGTCCTGTCATCGCTTGACATGATGACCTTTCCGTTGGGCAGAACAATTCCCCCGGCAATTCTAACACCATTACGTTGTATTTCAGTTACCTGTGAAAATGAAGATTGGATGATAAAACAAGAAATGGCAGCAATTAATAAGCGTAGAAGTTTAGGCATAAATATTTGTTTTCATAAAAGTAAAAGATTTCTAAAGGGGAAGATCAAATAAGGTATAAGATTTTCTATCAGTTTGTCTTTATACCATGCAATCACAGGTGTAAAGCAGCCCGCGCAATCCTTTTATGATGTATTATTACATCTTTTGTATCAACTACGTTTGCAACATCATAATACAGGCAGATGCATGAGATGCACGATAAACTAAATGAGTTATTCAAACAGATTTCGTAGTAGCGGGGTCTTCATTCAGGCATTCGTCATAGCAGGGGCTTTCATGCGGGCACTGTTTAAGCTATGAGACCCTGCGTTTAAATTATATTTATTTTTTTCGCTGCTTCAGTCGTTGCTGGGGGTCTTCGTAAAAAGCCTTGCGTAAAGCTACGAGACCCTGCAGTTGATTAAACATCTTTTTAATTTCGTCATAGCAGGCTCTTCTTTAATAGCTTTATGCAAAGCATGGGATCTTCTAGTTTACCCTTGAAGTTCTTCTTCAGCAACGCTGTCGGTTCCAACCCCTAACCTGTTTTAGTTTTTTCCGGTTCAATGGAACAAAATGTCAGTAAAAAATAATATAGCTCAAAACTGCTTTTCTATATACTATGTATATACCATATATATCTTTTCGGTTCTGGGCAAATCGGCTATTCGCTTCTTTAAAACGCACCGAACCGAAACTTTTGTCATCTTATTTTATAATTTCTTCCTCACAAAATTTCTTTCAAATTCAATGTTTTTTCCTACACCAAATCAGCTAAACAATGTTTTTTGCTACCGGCATTTTGGTAACAAACCATCCAAGCAAAAAAGAAATGGTGATATTACAAGGCACAGCAATAAGAGCTTTTATTGCCGGGTCAACCTGCCAGCTTAATAATGCAATGGTTAGGATAATTACAATAAGCGGGTGAAAAATATAGGTTGCAAAAGCAGCACGGGACATGCGTTGCAATAAGGCTGTTGTATAGTTCCAGCGTTGCTTTGCAATGCCCGATAACGCAACAATAATAGAAATGCCCGTAAGCTGTTCCCACATGGCAGCAACAAAAGATTGCCATGTGCCTTTGCCCTGGAAAGTATCAATCGGGCTGTTAATGAGGATGAACATAAGCGGGAAAACAACCAATGCCATAATCAGCGCTATAACAAGCCACCGCTTTCCGGTATGATAGCTAATCTTATTCATCCATTCATTGCGGTATGCAATAATACCTAGCACAAATAAGCTGATATACTGTGGAAAATGGGCAAGCTGAAAACCTAAGGGGTGCAGCGTCCATCCTACAGGAAAAAAAATTCTTACCACGTAACTTATAATGCCAAGCGCAACAGCAAATACAAACACCTGCTTACCGGTAGGAAAGGATTTTTGTGTGGGAAGTATTTTTTTGTTTTCCCTTCTTTGAATAACATATACTAAGGTGAGCAGGAGCAGCGCGGCAACAAACCATAACACACCGAAATCTATCCAGTCATCATAACCGCCAAGGTATTGCAGGAAAGTTGCCTCTTTATGCAAGCCATATTTATACACAATAAAGTTCATAACAGGCGAAAGAATGAAAGAATAGAACAATAGCGGGATGCCTAATCTTTTTAAACGGTCTGTAATAAATGTTGATGCACCTTTTTTATTGTAAGATGGTTCGGTAAAGAAGGCAGCAAGGAAAAAGAAAAAACCCATAAAGAAAGACTGGTTGGTGGCAACCAGCAATGTCATTATAATTAATGCAGGCTTGCTGGTGGTGGCATCTGTAAAATACCAGCCGCCCGGCGCACCAAAACTGATTAGCGTATGATGCATTATTACCAGCATCGTCATTAGTACGCGAAGATTATCTATATAGTAAATTTTGGCGGAGGCAGTTTTTACCTGCATGTGCAATGCTTTATCAACGAATGTAGTGCTGTTCTTTTATACCGGTAAAGGGTTTAAGTTAAACACCCGAACATACTTTTTGGTGAGATTCTTAAACTGGTACACCGAACCAAATAATTAATATCTGACATATAACATCTGGTTATTTTCAATTCGCAAATCGCGAATTGAGAATTAATGCTTAAATTTGGGCTATGAGAAAACATAACGGCATGCGCCCACAGGATATAGTAATCCTGCTTAAAATTGTGGTTTTTCGTTCAGCACATTGGCAAAACAAACAATTGGCAGAGCAGCTCTGCATAAGCGCATCCGAAGTATCGGAATCTTTAAACAGGAGTGCATTAGCCGGGCTTTTAAGTGACGATAAAAGGAAGGTATATACCAATGCACTGTTAGAGTTTGTACAGCATGGCTTACATTATGTTTTTCCCGCTGCTCCCGGCGCAATGGTAAACGGTATATATACGGCACATTCCCATCAATTTATGAAAAACCATTTTAAATCAGAAATTAACTATGTATGGCGGTATGAAAAAAGTAAAGTTCGCGGCTTAATGATAGAACCGCTTTACGATAAAGCAGTGGAAGCAGTTCAGAAAGATGAACAGTTGTATAAAATGCTTGCTTTGACAGATATATTCCGTGTTGGAAGGGTAAGAGAAATAAAATTTGCAGCAGCAGAATTTAAAAAGATGCTGGATGAGTCATTATAAAAACATAGAAAGTATAAAACAGGTATATAAAGCGCTCGGCAGTTACGGCAATGAAGTGATATTTATAGGCGGTGCTGTAGTTTCACTATATGTTGACAGGGCTGCAGAAGAAGTGAGACCAACGGAAGACGTAGATGTGTTAGTTGAAATTTATACGCCGGTTAATTACGGCAGGTTTGAAGAAACATTGCGCAGCTTACACTTTCAACCGGATAAAGAAGCTGCATTTATAGGTCGCTTTAAGTTGAATGAAATAACGGTAGATGTAATGCCCGTTGAAGGTGAAAAGATATTAGGCTTTGGTAATGATTGGTACAGGCATGCTTTCAAGAATGCACTGCTATATTCACTGGATGCTGATGTACAGGTGAAAATATTACCGGCTGCTTTATTTATAGCTACAAAGCTGGAAGCATTTAACAGCAGGGGCAACAATGATGGCAGAACCAGTGAGGATTTTGAAGATATCATATTTATAATGGCAAACCGCAGCTCCGTTTGGAATGATATGCGCAATGCAGACGAAGCGTTGAAAAGTTATCTTAAAAATCAATTTGCACAGCAGCTTAGTAATAAATACCTGGAAGAATGGATTGCCGTACATAGCACGTACGCAACCGCGAAAACCATTATATCAGAATTAGCACAGTTTTCCGAAGAATAGGCACACAGATAGTTGTTAAAAATTATTTGGATATGCGTTATCAAAATAAATCAAAGCTTATCTAATCTTAATCAGGCTTAATTTAATTTGATATGATTTGATACAATTTGATTTTTTCAAAAATTAAAATTGTTAATGACTGCCGTTTTGATCCCCTACAAAATTTGTAGGGGTGATGTTATCTGCACTCAGCTTACTTAAATTTGGTTGAAAGTTTCTTATTTGTGAAAATGAAAAATGTGCAGTATGTTAACGAAACACCAATGTTATTTCCAATGGCTCCGGCGGAGTTTTGGAAACAGATCAAATCAACAATCGAAGAAGTAGTTAATGAAAAAATCAATCAGCCATTTCAACCACCACCGACAGATCACCTTCCGGAAAAAGCACTGCTAAAACTAAGCGATGTCTGTGCTGTATTCCAGGTATCAAAGCCAACGCTCTACGACTGGTTAAGACAAAACAAAATCAAAAGCTTTAAGATTAAGTCAAGGCGATATTTTTTAAGAACAGATATCGAAGCCATGATACGCAATCATGATGCTTCTGCATTACAGGTAAAAGATTAATTCATCAATTAAATGAGGCGTTATGAAATGTGAAGAAGGCAACAAGCTTGACCTTGTAGAATATTTACTTTCGTTAGGATTTACACCAGCAAAAATCAGAGGCAATGATTATTGGTATCTATCTCCATTAAGAAATGAAAAAGAAGCATCATTTAAAATTGACCGAAACAAGAATGTATGGTATGAGCATGGTGCAGGAAAAGGTGGAACCGTAATTGATTTTGTAATGCAATATTTTAATTGCGATGTATCAAGAGCTTTACAAAAATTATCATCTTATCAAAGAGTTCCTCAAAGACAATTTGTTTCACCAGAAACGCGTGGCTTTGTTACTGTTCCGCAAGCAAGTCAATCCGAATTATTTAATCAGGAAATAAAAACAGACAAGCAGTTAAAGCAAGAAACAGATTCGATAACAAAACATGAAGAAAGACCGCCATTTCACCTGCATGAGAATAGTTTGATTAATTATAGGGATGCAGCAGAAACGGCTATAAAAATTATAGCCGCAAAGCAACCAATTACAGACATGGCGCTTTGCCGCTATTAAAACAAAGAAGAATTGATAAAACGATTGCAAACAAGTACTGTCGTGAAGTGGTATTTAAGTTCAGTAATAAAGACATAAAACATGTTGCGATAGGATTAAAAAACAGTGCTGGCGGATATGAATTAAGGAACAAAAATTTTAAGCTGAGCAGCTCACCAAAATATGTTACTCATATCACGAATGATGAACAAAATTGTGATACAAAAACAGATGCTGCAAAAACTATTTTTAATGCTTCAGGCGTTCTAAAAAATGATTATAAAAAGGATAGTGAAAACCTTTCAAATCAACCAGCAATTATATCACAAAACATTGAAGCAAAAACTACTTTAAAAAGTGTTTTAAAAGATGAGATCGAAGAACATAATCAAACAACAAGACAAGCAAAATCAATTGCGGTATTTGAAGGCTTTTTTGACTTTCTTACATATCAAACCATCCATCAAAACCAAAGTCAGCCACTGACAGATTTTCTTATACTTAATTCACTTGCTTTTTTCGAAAGAAGTCTTTTGCTAATGGAGAAACACGAGCACATTCATCTCTACTTAGACCATGATGAAGCGGGTAAAAAATGCATGGATATTGCATTAAAGCGTTCACCAAAATATAAAGACGATAGCAGTTTGTATGAAGGATACAAAGACCTTAATGATTGGGTAATGCATTTTGGTAAGCTCAATAGAAAGCAATCTAAGCGAATGGGATTGCTATAAGTTTTTTGATGTAGCGAGCTATGTTTTGGTAATCCCAAAACGCTCGTTTTTTTCATGCCGCACCTGCGGCATTCAAAAAATTGATGAGATAAAGAGATAGTGAAAATGATTGATTTCAATGGATGCCGCTACTGTAAATACTACAAACAAAAAGCCTTCTAAAGGTAAAGGCGGACGCCCTGTTAAAGCAATTAAGAGAAAAATAACGCTCACCATAAAATGTACTTCGGAAGAAGAAATGTATATCAAAGCCCAAGCTAAGCAAGGAGGGATTACCGTATCAGAATACTTGCGAACACTTGGTGTAAGCGGCAAAGTTGTCATGGAAATAAGAACGATTGACCCGCAAGTTTTAAAGCTTACAGCAGCCATAAATCATGACGGTGCATTGTTAAACCAGATAGCGAAAAAAAGAAACTCAAACGATGAATTAAATGCGTTTCAAAGAGCAGAGTTAATAATGCTAACAGGAAGATTAAAAATGATTGTTTCAGAGATTGAAAAAGGTTTAAAGTGATAGGACAAATAACAATTGGAAATCGTTCAGAGGATGTTTTATGTATTGCTTAAACGATAAGCGAAAACAATATCCGGATGAAGTGATTTTCAAAAACAGGGCAGAGATTATTGCTTTCAATCAATGCAATGGAAATGCGCTTGAATTAATCAGACAATTTAACCAGGTGAGAGGATTGAATCCAAACCTTTCAAAGCCTGTTTTGCATATCAGTTTAAGCTTCGCGCCGGAAGAACATTTATCAAAGGATAAACTGATGGAAGTGGCAGAACAGTGCGCAAAAGATTTTGGGTTTCAAAACAATCAATATGTGTCAGTACTCCATAAAGATACAGGGCACCAGCACATGCATATAATTGCCAACAGGATAGGTTTTGATAAGAAAACAGTCAGTGATAGTAACAGCTATAAAAGGGTAGCAAGTTTTTGCAGAGCAATGTAATTAAAATTAAACCTGCACCAGGTGCTTAGTCCGAAAAGATATTTATCAAAAGAACAACGATTGTTACCAAGAAATGATGAACGTAAAAAAGCGTTAACTCTTGTTATACGAAATGCAATATCTAATTCTAAAGATATTGATCAATTTACTCGAATCATGCAATCAAAAGGATACAAAGTAATTAACGGCAGAGGTATTAGTTTTATTGATGATAAGAAAGTAAAAATTAAGGGAAGTGAAGTCGGGTATCCACTTCAAAAGATAGAACAGCGATTGGAGTTTCAGCATCGCCTCAAAACTGATCATGAATTTTTTAAGCAAGTGAATGAAAGAAAGACAGTGAGAGCATCAGCTCAAGGGATAAGTTGTGCTTCCAATAAAGATGAAAATGTTTCTATTAAAGATCAGATTAAACATGATGTTTCTGAAACAATTAATGCCTTATTGAAACCTGAACAAATACCAGAACAGATTAATTCAAAGTTGCTGGTGAAGAAAAAAGAGAGGAAGAAGAAGCAAAGATTGAATTTATAACAGCGAACAGGAACTTGTTTTTAATAAAACTAATACGATTGGTTTCAAAGCATAGTCTTTCAATTAGTTTGATGTCAGTTTGCCGCATAGAAATTTACGAAAGCTGCGTTGTTATCGACATAAAACTTAGCTACAGTGCAAATTATCAACTTTTAGAAAGCTATAACCTTGAGACACAAAAGTGGATTATAAAGCATTAAATGTAGGTTATGATTAAGATGATTTACCAGATATATTCATTCTAAATACAATTATTATACAAGTTTATGAATGATAAACGCTGTTGTCGTTTTATGTATTGCTCGAGGTATTCCGATGCTGAAATGACAAAGATGTTCCTTTCTGTTACAACCCAACACATGTTTATTTGGCTTTCTGTATGATAATATAAATATGCATAAATAACATCACACTCATTTAAATATCTCTGGTCTATTTTAAGACACACTTTAGTCATTTTTTATGTAATGGATGAATATACAAAAGGAAATTTAAGAAGGACGATTGTAAGTGTAATTATAGGGTCAACTAATCATTAAAATACATAACAAGCTATATTGAACAAATTATTTAAATAACAACAAACATGTATATTTAATAAACAATTTTTGAAATCAGTAATTTTTAGATTTATGCCGGGCGAAGGTAATATAACTAAAACGATGATGAGTTTGCTAATAAGTTAATGAGGAGTTGAGTCTACAAATATAGCTGTTGAATTGTAAATCCGTTACTAACTATCAACTATGTCCTTTTTTACAAATCTTCTTGAAACTATTGCTCACTTTCAATTTGCTATTGAGGAAAAAGAACTGAAGCTAACAACTGCTAAAAAATTAAGTAAAGAAAGGTTACAATTATTAGTTGAGCTTGCTTACTGTTATGCGCATGTTCAACTGCAAAAGGGAGTTCTTGTTGCGGATGAAGCTATTATACTTGCCGAAAATCTGAGCAACCAAGCTATGAAAGCAAATGCGCTTTGCGCAAAAGCCATGAACGAATTTCGCATTGGCTATATTGCCCGTGCACACATATCTGCGCAGCAAGCTCTTTCTATTTTTGAAAATATAAATGATGAGGAAGGAAGATGCGACGCATACTTCCAACTGGGTTCTCTGCCTTACTTAAGTATCGGTTGGAGTGATACAGCTGGATATTTAAAACAGGCACTTAGCAGATATATTTCCGCAGGGAATAAAACAGGTGTCTACTTGAGTCGCATTCAGCAAACACTCCAGCTATTTCTTGACGTGCAATTTGAAGAAGGCTTCACCAAAATTAAAGCGCTTATTAAAGAGCTTTCAGCGCCTCATCAACATCATTTGCTCTGTTTTGCTAACATGCAATTAAGTCTTGGCATCTACATTAAACAGGATGTTGTACAATTCAAAGACGCGCTTCTCACATGGCAAAAATTAGCTGAAGCAAATGGAAACTTTCATGATTATTGTATGACCAAAGCATTGCTTGCTGATTGTTACCGTCTTCAACATATAGATAAAGATGCGATGCAGGCCTGTCTTGACTCAATAGAATACTGCGATGAGTTAGGTTCGATACATGGACACAGCACTGTTGCTATTGTTATGGCCACTATATGCATCAGTCAGGGGCATTATACAGATGCGCTGCTGTATATCCAAAAATCTATAGTAGCTACACTTGAAATTAAAGACGACTATAAATACCTCATGTCATTAAATATAATGGGTGAAGTGTATTTAAAATTGGGGCAGATTGACGAGGCTCGTGAAACATTTCAAACAGTTCAGCATGAGGCCAAACTTAATAATGACAGGCTGAATCGTATTGCAGCACACCGTCATTTAGCAGAATTGGCTAATCAGCAAGGGGAGTTTGATCAGGCATTGTTTGATTTTAAAGTTCTTTGCGATGACACAAATAACAGTGATTACTGGAATATGCAGGACAATGGAAATTATGCTTTTTCTATCGCTAAATCAAGTGATGCTGCCATGTGCAAAGCCGGCTTAAAACCTGAGGACAGAAATACATTAAGACATCAGTATTTAAAAAAGCATCTTGAGTTTGCACGAAAGCAGCAGAACGAACGTGAAGAAGCCAGGGCTTTAAACAACCTGGCTGAATATTATGAAGAGATAAATGATTTAAATACAGCTATCCGGTTTCAAAAAAAATATATTAAACTATATGAGAAAATAATAAACGAAGAAAATATTAACAACATGACAAATCTTCGTATCAAGTATGAAACAGAAAAAAAAGAACAGGAAATTATGCTTTTAAAAAAGGAGAATGAAGAAGCCTTGTTAAATGAACGTTTTCGCATTAGCCGTGAACTCCACGACGATATCGGCACTACGCTTGGCAGCATTTCTATTTACAGTGAAGTGGCAAAAAGCCATTCAAAAAAAAATGAAAAGGTGGAAGAAGTTATTGATAAAATTGGAACTGCCTCAAGAGAATTGATTGACAAAATGAGTGATATTGTATGGAGCATAAATCCTGGAAATGACAACTTTAAAAATTTAAGCTATCGGATGCACAACTATGCCGCTTCTATGCTTGGCCCGAGAGAGATAGAATTTGATTTCAATATAAATGACGAATTAAAGGCTTCATTCAACATAAAGGAGAGAAAAAATATTTTTCTCATCTTCAAAGAATGTATTTATAATATTTCCAAATATGCTGAATGCAGGCAGGTAAACATAATTTTAAATAAAAAGAACAATTTTTTTCAAATGAAAATTCAGGATGACGGAAGAGGCTTTGAAATGAATAAATCCAATACATATAACGGCAATGGAATAATAAATATTATGGCAAGAGCAGCGGAAATAAAAGCCATGCTGAATATAACTTCAACAATAAACACAGGTACCTGCATTGAAATAATTTTACCATGTTAGGTAGTTGATAATTAATAAAACAATACCAACTTTATAATTAAAGATTACAAATGAATGGTATTAAAATAGCCATATTTGATGATAACGATGCACTGCGCGATTCCATATCTATGTTGGTAAAAGATACAAAAGATTATACTATCTGCGGTTCATATTCTAACTGTAACAATATTATAAATAACATTATTGCATCTAAACCTGATGTGGTTATTATGGATATTGACATGCCCGGTATTGATGGCATAGAAGCGGTAAAGCTCATCCGCAGGCAGTTTGAAAATATACAAATTTTAATGTTCACTGTTTTTGATAATGATGAAAAGGTATTTGGCGCCATTAAAGCCGGTGCAAATGGTTACATTCTTAAAAGCGCCGCCCCTCAAAACCTGTTCAATGCTATTTCAGAAGCTAATATTGGCGGCGCACCAATGACGCCGGGAATAGCCCGTAAAGTGTTGCAGCATTTGCAAAACCAGGAGGCAGAAGCAGCAAAAGAAGATTACCATTTAAGTTCAAGAGAAAAAGAGGTGCTCTCTCTTCTTGTTAATGGTTTGTCTTATAAAATGATTGCAGGTAAATTAAAAATCAGCTACGATACAGTTAGGGCACATATGAAAAAAATTTATGAAAAGCTTCATGTTACATCTATGACAGAAGCGGTTGCCAAAACCATCAACAAAAGAATTTTATAAAATTTATATCATTTAGTTATTGCGTATTACCACATTTGGTAATTGACTTAATAGAAATTTTCGTTTTATTTTATTTTAAATTCATGCAAGTGATAATGCATAATATGAAGATGCCGGGTATTATATTAATCTTCTTAAAAATTAATACATGCTTGAACAAATTTATGATATTGATGATTTGCTTACCGAAGATGATTATTACGACGCTTTGATTTTTATAATCGGAGATGTGTATCCTCATCATTCTGAAGAAGAGCTTGAAAAAAAAATAGAAGGTATGCTTGATGGAATGCCTGAAGATTATTCAGAAAGCATATTAAATACAATTGCCAATGTAGGGAAGAATATTGCTTCCGGTTCATTAGATATCGTTGCGCAAAACCCGGCTTTGCTGCAGGGAGCGGGCACTGCGGCAGGCTCTTTAATAGGTGGCCCTGTTGGTGCTAAGGTGGGAAGTGAATTAGGAAAGTTTGGCGCTAAGGAGTTACAAAAAAATGTTTTACCGGCTACAATTAAAACGTTATCGGTTATGCAAAATCCACAGGCGCAAACGGCAATAGCAAGAGCTGCACTTGGTGTTGGCAATGGTGTTGCACCGCTAACTCAAAATGGAAATGTAAGCCTCATTCCCGTTGCCACTTACCTGCGTGCTTTAATCAGTTCTGCACAAAAAGCATTAATAGAATTAGATAGCAAAGCTATAATCCCGCCTGCATCTTTTTCAGAAAGTATGCCTTACTCAGAAGATATAGATATGCAGGCTGAGTGGCTATCAGAACAACTATGCAATTGAACTTATACAACATAAAACAACTGTCTCATTAAAGATAAAAAAAATGGCAAACGCAATGTATGATAAGCTAATCGAGCACGTAGTATCTCAACGTCCTGAATTAGCGCCTTACACGGAACTGTTTCAAAACCTAACAAGTGCTAATGAGAACAATGATCATAAATTTGGGAAAAAACAATTCAGAAAATTATACAATACTGCAATTGTTTTAGAAGAAGACCTTGAGGATGCAGTAAGTGAATTAGATGACTTGGCAATGGCTCTCGGCGCCTGTGAAAAATGTTGGGGTGATAATAACCGTTGCTCAAAATGTCGTGGTAATGGAGTGACAGGATATTACATGCCTGATGACAAGCTTTTTCGCCAACTCGTGTTGCCAGCGCTTAAACGATTACCATGGATAGGCGTAGTAGAAGAACAATCTGTTTAAACAATTCGCTTCAATTATTTTTTAACCAATAAAATTTACAATTATGGCACTTTATGAATCTTATGATGAAGACATTGACGAATCTGTTGATACTGATGAAGAGTATGACGTAGAAGATTATGATGAATCAGATGATGATTCAGGCGAAGACTTTGATGAAGCCCGCAGAAGGCATGGAAGAAGGTCAAGGCGTGACAGGCGGCGGCATTCAAGGAATACCAGGAGCCGTCCTAAAGGCGCTGTTACATCCGGAAGTGTGAAAAAAGCTTTTTCATATGTGAATGACGATGTAAAACGTTTGCAAACAAAAATTAAAGACAATCAGGCTGCCAAGACTTCACAACTAAGTGTAGCAATGATAACAAAGGCTTTAATCCCAGACTCGATTGATTTGTCGAAACTTGCTTTGCCACTTGATGGTAGTCCACCTGATAGTATCACCAAGGCCGAACTGGAGACAGCTTTAAAGTCACTACAAATAAATGATAATTTCCTATTACAGATTATTGCAGAACTTATTGGTGCGGAGATGGGGGGAGGTGCTAAAATTGACTTTAAAAAACTTATACTTCCCATCGGTGCCGCGCTTCTGATAAGGAATAGTAATATCTCGTTAAATAATCTTTTTCAAAATAATGCCGCTTCATACGCAAATGACTTTTCAAAAACAAATGATGGCACATCTCAAAAAAGCTTAAGCACATTCTTTCAGCAGCCAACAAATATATTTCTCGTCATAGCACTTGCATACTTTGTTATGAAAAAAAATTAGGTTGATTAATAGAAAATTATTTTGATATTTAAGTCAAATGTAATCATCCAAAATCATCGTTATGGATGCATTGTTATGGGAACTTTTAGACGAGGGCTCTCCTGATGACAAAGTAGAAGTGCTGATCAAAATGTCAGAATTTGATCAGCTTCCGCATAACAAAATAAAAGTAATAGCCCAAATAGGAAACATAGTAAGCTGCAGTTTAAGGCGTGGAGATGTTGTATCAATTAGAAGTCATGATGCGGTAGTAAGCATGAAGGCACAGCGATTATTTTATCTTGATCCGCATGTTAATGACCAGCATAATATTTCGTACAGCAGGGAGAAAAACGCAGAACAAATAAGTAACGCTAAAAACAACTTAACAGGTAAAGGAGTTGTAGTTGGTATTGCAGACTGGGGGCTTGATTTTACACATCCAAATTTTCTTAACCCTGACGGAACAACAAGGTTTAAATATATCTGGAACCAGGATGCGGAATACGATGGCGTAAATCAATATAGTATGGGTCAGGTGCATTCAAGTGACGATATTAATAATGCACTCAACTCAGGCCAGCCATTTCAGGTATTAAATTACCATCCCGGTAAAACAGATATTTATTCTAACGGCATGCATGGCACACATGTGCTTGATATTGCCGCAGGCAATGGTTCGGTTGGTCCAAAAGGTGCTGCACCAGGTTCAGATTTAATAGGCGTACATCTTGCTTCAGACAAAAAGGGAGATATTGTAAGTCTTGGCACTTCTATTACTGTTTTCAATGCCCTGCATTTTTTAGATAACGCCGCTGCTGAGCAGCCATTAGTAGTTAACATGAGCGTTGGCAGCCATGGAGATGCGCATGCAGGCCTTTCGCTTATAGAACAGGCAATAGATTATATAGTTACTTCAAAGCCGAACAGGGCTATAGTTCAAAGCTGCGGCAATTACTATACAAGCAGGGTTCATGCAGAAGGTAATTTGTCTAAAACCGGAACAGCAACATTAGAATGGCTTATTTCTAAAGAAGATACCACGCCTAATGAAATTGAGATCTGGTATGAAAGTGTTGATGATGTAGAAATAAGCCTTAAGACGCCAGATGGTGTTAACTTATTTTACAGAAAAACGGAAGGTAGATTCGCTATAAAAGATGAAAGTGGAAACGAAATCGGCAAGTATTATCACAGGAAAAATGAACCCAATACAAAGCTGAGCCAGGTATTGATTATTTTATTCGAGAATGCAGAACATGGTAAGTGGATTGTTTTATTGAAGGGGAAAAAAATAATTGATGGAAGATTTCAGGCGTGGATAGAACGTGATTTTGGCAAGCCTTCAAATCAGAGCCGGTTTTCAATAAACGATTCCAAAAGTACAACCACTACAGGTTCTATCTGTAACGGATTCTACTCCATAAGTGTAGGTGCTGTTAATGAAACAGGTAATAAAAATAATATTGCTTTTTTCAGTAGTGCAGGCCCTACATGGGACGGCAGGCAAAAGCCTGATTTAACCGCACCGGGTATTGGCATTCTTGCAGCAAAATCATCTTCGCCTTTCCAAAGCCATTCAACAGGAGAGCTTACACATAAAAGCGGTACGAGCATGGCTGCGCCTTTTGTAGCTGGTGCTGTTGCATTGATGTATGAGGCGGCAAATAATCCGTTAGCTATTCAGGATGTAATTAATCGTTTAAAAAATTCATGCATTATTCCTTTGACTATAGATAAAAATGAAAGAAAAAGGTATGGCAATGGAATATTGAGTATAAAAAATCTTTTAAGCAATTATATAAATGCTGTAGTAAATAATGACCTAAAAAAGAAAAACTTTTTACAAATGGAAGATTCAGAATCAATGGAATCTTTGCTTGATACTGCAAGGGATCAATTTCCACAATTAAAAAATATTAATCTAAGCAAATACTTCGAATCATTACCTAAGCTTGATTTAGTTAATGAAAGTATAAGCAAAAATGATATGCTATTCAGGCGGCAGTATGGCCATTGTGAACCTGTCTGGTATGGTGTTGTTGAATTTATATATAATAATGAGGTGTGGGTTTTTACAAAAGAGGGCAGAAAAAAAATACTTGTCACTCCACAATCAAGCTGGGAGTTGAAAAAACTCTCATCTGAAAAAATCAAACAAAAGTCTAGTCAATTTTATAATTATAAATATGCAGAACAAAATCATGATTATTATACTGAAGACGATAAAAGTTCAAAAACTGGGGATAAAAATTACACTATCCAGGAATTGATAGATTATGTTCCAGTTTCTGAAACATCTATTGTAATAAATAAATTAGAATTTGAGGCAGTAGCAAATTTTTCAAACTGGAAGAAACCTGGCGTTGATCATAATACGCAAAATGGAAATCTTCAAAATAATAAGGATGGTAAAAGTCCTAAAAACAGAAAAGCTTCAGAAATTATTCATTTGGTTTTACACGAAACATCTTCAGGTATAGAAGGGGAGGCTACTGCAAAAGGATTTGCGCTTCCCTACACTTCGCATATGGCCGTTTTAAGAAATGCAACAGTATTACAATTTAATGATTTGATTCAATATGAATCTCAGGTGCCTGGTCTAAATAAAACTTCAATAGGGATTGAATTTGTAAACAGGGGGTGGCTTTCTTCACCAAAAAATAAATATCTTAAATTAGATAAAGACAATGATAAAGGGAAACCTGTTTTAAATTCTTCGGGAAAAAAGCAATATCTAAACTGCCCTCCAAGAGGAACTGTTAATAATAATGGTGATTATATATGTGACAGCAGGCATGAACTTTACAGTAATGATCATGAAGCTATTCCTGCATCATCCAAAGCCCTTGCAGACGATCAAAAAACAAAATTTCCTGAAGGCAATGATTTTCTATATTGTTTTTGGGGAATAGGATTTAATATCTACAGAATACCTCCAGATCTTAATCAATTGGAAAAAGAAGTTGAATTAGTAAAATGGCTCACAATGGATTTGCCATTTACTATTAATAAATTACGTATTCGGGAAGGCTTAGTACAAGAACCGTATTTGCAAAAATTAGGGGATTGGTTATCGGTTGATTTAACAAGCGAAATCGGATCTGCCTTAGATGATATTTTTATAATTCAAAATAAGTGGTTACAAGTGGTTTCATATAATGACGTTAGCAGGGTTTGGAAATTTAAAGATTCAGATATTCCCGTTGATTCAAAAAAAGACCTTAAAATCTTTTTTGTTTTCACAACAGGGTACGGCTTTTTAGAAGGCCGGTATTTAGATGGTAGATCAGGCATTATATCTCATAATGCCTGCAATGATGATCATGATGATGGTTCTTTTCAGGCTTTGTATACCTGGCTTAGGTTAGAGAAACAGCTTGACAGTACAAAATCATATCAGCTTGCAAAAAGCCTTATGAAAAATAATCATTTTGTTGTTTCATTAAAAGCAGACCCTGATAATAAAAAAATAATCCTTCTTAAAGTAGATGATTTATCGTTGGAATTAATTTCTACCCAAGAAGAATTTGAAAATAAAGACTATAGTGAAGATAGCACAGACCCATTTGACTCTCTAATAAGCCCGATTATTACAGTTAACAAAACGCCATCCTTAGGAACTACCATATACGCAAACATAAAACATGGAGGTGAAAGATCGGATCAACAGCCGCAAACAGCAATTTTCATTCAGGATAGTGTAAGTGAATTTTTATCAACCATAGATATAGTATTATATCTATATGGTCATAACAACAATTCAATTAAAACATATTTAGAATCTGATACAGATGGGAATCATAATACAATACGTGAAAAAATAAATAGTAGTAAGAAAAGGATAATTTTCGTTGCGCCAACCCTTGGTTTTAATCAGTCTGAAGCAGGGTTATTATCTTCTGATTCAGTTTTTTTTGATAACTACATAGAAGAAATTGTATATATTCTCAATCTATATTATTTCAATGACGAAATAACAAATATAGATAACATCATAATTGCTGCCCATTCAGCAGGTGGTTACGCAATGCTCGATATATTAGGTTTGACGGCATCAAAATACGTACAAAAAATTAATGAGTGCTGGGGTTTTGATTCACTATACAAGTTATATAATAGTACTGGAAAATACTCTTGGGAAGATTGGTTGAAAGCAAATAGTACAAAGTGTTATTATGCTTATAGCTTGTCAACTATTTCAAATGCCCATGATTTAGAGAAAAAAAATAAAGAACACAACTTTAAATCAAATAATAAAATTTCTGTTGGTCATTCATCAATTCCTGCCAAATACATACAGGAAAGAATTGATAACTGCGCTTTTTTACAGGCAAGATAAGTAAAAATAAAAATTAATAAAATGGACGATTTGCAATCCGGTAGTTTTTCACTTAAAAATTGGGAAAATCAAATTCCTGAACTAACGAATGGCAATCTGCTGAAATATTTTGAATCACTGCCTTCGTTTAAAAAGCTTACTGATAATGATATTAAAACAGGAGACCTGTTAATTCGCCGGCAATACGGGCATTGTGAGCCTGTATGGTACGGCATGGTTGAGTTTGTAGGTGGAAATGAAATATATGTTTTAAATAAACGCGGGATAAAAAAAATATTGATTTCAAAAAATAATAAAGTATTTGAAATTAAAAAATTAATACTAACATATAGAAGCGGAAAGTCCACTGATGTATTTACTCATCAATATGAAGTACCTGCTGAAGCAATAGAAGATAATGTAGTTGAGCAAAATAAAAACAACAGCCAGGATTTAGGTTGGGGAAATTACATTGATGAGATCAATACGCTGCTTTTAAAAGCAACCGGTCAGTCAAATAAAACATTACTTGTTAACAGCGATAGCTTTAGCGCTGGAGTAATTGCATGGAAACAAAAAAGACGGTTTAATCAACTAAGCATAAACGGCATAATTGATTTGGAAACGTGGGGCAATATGTGTGTAGAGTTGGGTATTTTACCTCTTGTTTTCAGCATTAACGATACTTATGCTAAAATGGGTTTGTCTTCGCTTAATTTATCTTTTGCGGCTTTTAAAGTTGCGTGCAACGGCTACAGAAAACTTGAAAAAAGTGGCAATCTTAAAAATAATAAAATTCTAAGTATTGCCGATTTTACACAATCCTCCGGAAACAAACGTTTATACATACTGGATTTAATGAAGTCTCAGGTATTATTGCAGACTAACGTTGCACATGGTAATAAATCCGGAAGCCAGGAATGGGCGTCTAAATTTTCAAATGATCCAAGATCTAAACAAAGCAGCCTTGGTTTTTATGTAACGCTTTACACTTATCAAGGTCATAACGGATTTTCATTAAAGTTAAAAGGAATGGAAAAAGGATTTAATGATAATGCGTTTGACAGGCATATCGTTGTGCATGGTGCATGGTATGTTAAAGAAGGTGAGATCAGTAAAAGAAGTTATGGTTGCCCTGCTGTTGATTTTAAAGTTCGTGATTTTGTAATAAATACTATTAAAGATGGAACTTGCTTTTTTATTTATTTTAATGATCCTGTTTATTTAAAAAGGTCTTTATTGGTGAGCGATTCTACTGTTGCATCAGATACAGCATTTTCTGAAGAATATCTTGATGATGAAGTAAGCTTTGAAGAAGGGTTTGATATAGACTCAGCAAAAGGGAAAAATTATTTGATTAATGTAAGTGCAGTAAAAGATAAATTTTATTCAACTGGTGTTTTTATACCAACCGGATTTACGCCTACTGATAAAGTTGATATTGTACTATTTCTTCATGGACAATATTTTGATGATAATTTTAAAAAATCAGGTATTGATTACTATTGGAAAAATTATTCACACATCCGCGAATATTTTTATTCAAGCCAGCGAAATGCAATTTTAATTGCACCCACATTAGGAGAAGATCCCCAAAACGGAAAACACTGTAATTCCCCTTCACCAAATTTGTTACGTGAAGACAATGGTTTAGATAATTTTATTTTATCGTGCCTTGCAGAATTAAATTCAAATAATTATTTGGGTACTTCAGCCCAGCCCGGCAAAATTATATTAGCGGCACACTCTGCGGGCGGTTGTATATTAAGTAAAATATTAAATGGTAAAAACTCACTGCTTGATAATGTAATTGAATGTTGGGGATTTGATTGCCTGTATGGTTATTCCATTGATACCTGGTTACATAACCCCAAGAGTGCAGGTACGATATTCTATCATTATTCATCTGGCGTTGGTAAAGGAAAATCAGAAAGCAAACCTGGAAAATATGCTGACATGCTTCAGGATAACTATATCAATTTTGCAAGTATTCATCCAAAAATTATAGTACCCCATCAAGACACAATTGAAAAAGCGTGGACAGATAGTAAATCTTATGATTTTTCAGTTAATAGTCGTTCATGGTTTAATCCCATAAGTTCTTATCAACCTCAATCATCAGAATCTTATTCCTTTAAGTTTCCCGCAAAAGGAAGCAGCAGATTTTCTTATACACCAAAAGATATATCGATAGAAAATGATGACGCGAAAGAGGTTGATGAATATGATCTGGATTATAAAGCTTTAAATTCCCAATTAGCTGAAGCAACGCCTGATGAAATTAAAACTGCAGTAAAGCCAGATGGTTTATCAAACCTCGAACAATTAGATAAAGATTTACTTATTGATTTATTAAGTAAGGGTTATGATACAGGTGATGCGATAACTTCTGAAATTTTTTATGCGCGTCATCCTGAAAGAAAGGGCAAGTTTATTGATAAAACCGAAAAATCTGCAATAAAAGAATATACACTTATTAAATATGATGTAAAAATTGCTTTAATCAGGTATGTGCTGTATGCAGATGCATATACGCCACTGGTTATACCACTTAACAACCCTAAAGACTGGCAGGAATTTAAGGATACTGCAGTAAAAATTGCACTTGAGGAAAAAGCAAAATGGAATACTCGTAAAGAATATGATGTGGAGGGCTTTAAGCTGGTATTTGGTTATTGGTTTAATGCGGGATTAATAACTAAAAGCAATTTAAAAAGTTTGGAATCAGGCCCATATTGGAGTGCTGCTTTTATTTCTTGCGTTCTGCGTATTGCAGGGGCAGGCAGGTATTTTGAATATTCAGACGGGCATACCACTTACATTAAGGCTGCTAAAAAGCGTAAGCCAGGCAATCCTTTTTGGCTTTATAAACTGGAAGACATGGGTATTGGTGATGCCTTCGCTGACGAAAACAAGATAGAACCGGGAGACATTATTTGTAATGCTAGGCGTGATGACAGAGATCCAACAGCTTCAACATTTGACTCAATACAAGCGTATAACCATTGCAATATAATTACTGAAATTATTAGTGGAGATAAGCCTTATATTATTGCTATTGGCGGAAATGTGAATGACAATGTTGATACACATAAAATTGAAATAGACCCTGCAACAAATCAAATCAGGCTGCCATCATCAGATAAAATTAAGTCAGACGCAGCAGGCAATCCATTTGATTATTTCGCTATTATTAAGGTGCGTGCCACACCAGATGTAGCATCAATACTCAAAGAAAGAAATAAACCATTAACGCCTTTAAACAAGCCTGCAGATGCTGATTTATCAGAGAGTGTTGATATTGAACCTCACACGGTAAAGAGAATTGAAGGTTACAATGATATTATACAAAAGCATAGCTCAATTTATGGAACAGATTCAAATATTGTAAAGGGGATTATTGCTGCTGAATCTGATGGTAAAGCAAATACTGGTCAAGGGGGAACTGGTTACAAAGGTTTAATGCAGGCAGAAACAAGTGAAGAACAATTAAATCCTGAAACAAGTATTGAATCCGGAATAAAAAAGTTTGTGTTTTTTAAAGATAAAGTTTTAAATCCATGGCTAAAAACACTTGGAATAAGTTTGCCTTTAGAAATGGATGAAAATTATTTAAAGATATGTTTGGCATGTTATAATGGGGGACCTGTAACTGCTTTAAAAACCATTCAATATGCTAACGAAGCCGGAGATTGGCTTCAATGGTTATCACCGGAAAACTATCAACGGGCACTTACGTTTTCTGGTGGTTACGAAACATACGATAGCTGTAATAAAAGTCAGACGGAATTAGAAATTAAAAAAGCAAAAGCAGAGCGACTTAAGTATCGATTTAAAACTAAAAACTGGCGTTCAGAGAAAGATCCTGCACTCTGGAGTAACTTAGTTCAAATTATTAATTCTATTACACTTTGCTGGATAGAAACTAAGTATAAAAATACACCTGGTTATTTGAATAAATTTATAGCTTATTACAACTATTTTAAAACAGAAACAACTCAATAGATTTACTGAATGGCCAACACTAACAGTGTTCCTACTATAATCAACAAGCTATATGAATATCCAATCAAATAATGAATATAAACTTTGAAATATTAGACAGATATATAAATTTCTCTATTGAGCTATTGCGTACATCATTATTGGCTATTGGTAGTTTTGGCGCAATAATGTTCATCTAATTAAAAAATGAAAGTAATGCGTTGCCTTTAAACTACGTGCTGTTTCTTTTTATCTCATCTGTTGTTTTGCTTATGCGCCGGGTTTGCATTTTTTCATCGCTTCTTTGCTTCACATAGTATGTCTTGGTATATCGCTTACTAAGAGCTAAAGCAGATGGCAACAATGAGAAGCAAATGCAGAATAGAAAGGAACGCTTATAACGTTACGTCTTTCAAACATCTTCTTAATTCTTACAGAAGTTATATTTGTTATTGCAGTTATATTTTTGTAGGCGGTATTTTATGAATCAGTATTTGCTTAATATTTTCTTAAGATGATAGATGTTGATTCCGTTTGTGATATTCAATTTCCACCGATATCTTCCACAACCTTATACTCCGTAATTGCGCTTAAACACTTGGATTCAACTGCGGTAGTTAATCAAACACTGAGAATAAAAAAAATACCAAGGGCAATAAAAGGAGCCATTTATATTACTTATATAAAAAATTTATGGCTTTACGGATTTGCGAACTGTGCTAACAAACAAGATGATTATATAAGAATACCATTGATAATCCTTCTGAGTTTTTACTCCAAAAAAGCAGTCACGGAAATGATAGCCTGCAAAAATTACACACTTCTACACACATAGATGCACTTCCAAATAATGCAATCCATTATAATACTGAGATATCAATGGATCAACAAATAAAAAGAGTTATTGATTCTTTATTTAGAACAAACACAGAAGAAAACACTGCAAGAGCACTTTGCATATTAACTAATCACGAATCACTTATTCCCAATTATATTTTAATTATCTCAACATCATCCAATACAATAATATAGACGTTGATACTTTTGATGTGGCAAAAATTTTTTCTTGCTGACCAGTCTTCAAAATGCAGGAAGAAAAGCATCTCCCTTGATTCAAACGTTAATGCATACGCTGCCAAGAACCCGGTTTGACCAACCTTCCCAATACAGAGCTACAGGAAACATTTTGTCTGATGTTTGTTCCGATATAAGGATCACTAATGAAGATGTAAATTTAGAATCGGTGACTGCGTTATTTTATAATAATCAAATATTAAATGAATATATGTTCTCTTATTATCTTGAAAATGCACGCGGGTTAACGCAGAAAGAGTGGCATACAGTCCGCGGTGATATACTAAAAGATAATCGCTATACTAATCAATTAGAAGATGTTGTTACATATAATAACGGCTCAGATGAAACTGAAGATGTGCAGGGAGCGCAGGAAGCAGCAGTTATGCATGAACATATGCAAATACTTAATAAATTTTTACAATTCATCCTGTTGTAAATAGTAATGCTGTTCTTCATTATAATGATTCTTTGGTGATTGCCTTTCTTGATTATGGTTTCAAAAGCAGTAATTATAAAATTGTTTGCCTGGCAATTGACTTTTGCAGGTATTTGGATACTATACCTGACAACATAAAAGATCAGATTTTAAAATGCCCTCGCAATGAAAATTTATATGTACAGGAATATACGGTGGAATTAATAATAGGCAGTAAAATTAATATCCCTTATGCAGATAATTTTATAAGCACTTATACTCTTATAAGAAGCATAGTTAAATTGTTTATAATGAATTCTGTGCATTTTTTGAAGAAGATCAATCGGCGTTTGGTGATTGGGCGGCGGGAGGAGAGTCCTCGTTTTTCATTACTAAACTTTCATAGCCACCTGCGCCAGCCACAGCACGTGGTATAGTGAATATTTCTGCATTTAATAAGCCAGGTATTGATTTAGATTCTTTATATGAAAAATTGCGTTATTTGTGATTTTTATTTTTCAAACCTTAAGCGGCACTTTCGAAATAACTACTAATAACGGAGAAGTAAACCAGGCGCAGAAGTATGGGGTTGGTTTATACCACTTGTTTTCCTACGCTCATGCTTATGATAAGCGTAACGGGTTTATCAACAACAACACAGGCAACAACGAATACAACTTTTAAAAAAGGATTTTATAAACTTATATTATTCTTATCTTTTTTCTATCTTATTATTTTAGCATCGATCATCGTTTTATGGCCAATGTTTATATACGAAAACCACTTGATATTTTTAACCTTGCAAATCTTTTTATAGGTCCTTTTCAGGGATTATTAGTTGCTGCCATTGGTTACATGTTTTCGAATAAATAGGTTAGGGTATTAAAATGTTGACGCAAACCAAAGCTTGCTATTAAGAGAATAATGATTTAAGCGTTTCCTATATAAAGCAGATCATTTAATTTTATAGTTGAAGTAAATAACAACACTTGGTATTGCAATTATAATTACTATATAGAAATTATTAGCTGACTCAAATCATCATGAGCTTTCACTTTCTGCATCGGAATATCTCTATTAATCCTGTGATGATTAAATAGATTTATTAACTTTACCTAGTATTATTTCTCAATACGATGTGATAAACAATGTGAGACAATTCGTTTTAAATTTTAAGTATTTGATTTTGTTTAGCTATAAAATTTTATAAAGCGTTCAGTCATCCCGACGAACTTTGGATGAATTTACATCAGCTATAATTCATTTTATTCCTGGTCCACATCACTATTTAAAAAAAAATGCCGTATGTTTTTAAGTCATGCTTTTCTATGAAAGTTATGTAACACTTACACAAGATTTTCTTCAGGTGAAAAATCATTGTATTTAATTTCATTAAACAAACTTTCAGCAGCATTTATGATTTCCTGCGCCTTTGGGTAATTAGTATATACCGCATAATGATGTTTATTTACAAATTGTATTACTTCGTTTTTGCTTTGTGAATTTTGTGGAACGCTGAACGGAAGTATAATCGATTTTGTTTTCCATGGTTTATGTTGTGGATTTGTTTGAGCGTACAAAACAACTTGCGGTGTTTGCACCGCAGCAGCAATATGAGTGGTTGCTGTGTTTACTGATATTATCAATTGTGCATGTGCAATCAATGCAATGAATTCTTCAATGTTTAATAATCCTGCAATTGAAAAAATATTTTTACCAGCCTGTTGCTGAATATAATCAGTTAATTTTTTTTCTGATGATGAGCCGCTTAATAAAATTGATTTGCTTGTTTTTTCCCGTAACGATTTTGCAATTTCGATCCAAAGTTCAGCAGGATATTCTCTTTTCTTTTCACTTACACCAGCATGCAAAATGATGAAGCCTTTGTTGATATTTATAGGCTGCGATGATAATTTTTGTAAAGCCTTTTTATATGCGTCTTCAGAAAAGTTTAAACGAAGCTTATCATCATTTGTTGTTGCACCAATACGCCTTACTAAGTTCAAATCTCTTTCAACCTGGTGTTGAATAAATGAGTAAGGTTCTTTATCAGGAACCCAATCAGTTAACAATGCATAAGGATTTTCTCTGCAATACGCTAACCGAAGCGGAATGTTTGACATATAGGCTAAAAGCGCTGTTGGCAAAGGGTTTTGACTATAAACCGCAAAAATTATTACAGCATCAAAATCATGCTTCTTTAATGTATCAATTAGTTCAAAGCATTGTGTATATTCTATTACATTACTTGTTTTTATCCATGGTAAATCAAATATAATTGTTTGATCAATTTCTTTAATGAAAGGTGTAATCAAACTTCCCATCAAAGAAGTAAGCAGCGTAATTTTACAATTGAAAGTTTCTTTTAAGGCACGAAATGCAGGCGACGACATAATTACATCACCCATATTATCTGCACGAATGCACAAAATATTTTTACATGCTTTCCATTTATCCATCATTCAAAACCACCTTTTCGTTAGCAAGAATTGTTGTTGCAATTGCCTGCCAGTTTTTTACTGCAAATGCAGGTGTTCTTTTTTCATTTAATATCCATTCTGTTTCATTTCCGTTATCGAACAAGATTGTTTTGCAACCGGCTGTATTGCCCGCTTCAACATCATTTAATATATCGCCGACCATCCATGAGTTACTTAAGTCAATATCATGTTTCTGAGCGGCCTGCAAAATCAAGCCAGGCTTTGGTTTGCGGCAATTACATTCAATAGTATACTGTTCAATTTTTCCTTCGGAATGGTGTGGGCAATAGTAAATATCTTTTAAAAATACATTGTAGTAAGCGAGAATTTGTTTGATTGCTGTATGCATTTCATCAAGCTCATCAACTGTAAAAAAACCTTTCGCAATCCCTGATTGATTTGAAATTATTATCAGCAAATAATTATTCCTTTTAAACTGCGTTAAAGCTTCAATTGCCTGCGGTAAAAATTCTATTAACGCTTTATCCTTATTGTATGGCACATCTTTAATCAGTGTACCATCCCTGTCAATAAACACCGCTTTATTCATACTGTGTTTTCAACCGTGGCATTAAGGAATTTTGCATCATAGTCTCAACATTTTTAAAACCAAATTCTGGTAACAATATCAGCCTGGTTTTAGGGTTTATTTGCTTGCTTAACAACTGCTCATACAAATTACAAACAATAACTGCCACCGTTACCCATGTAAAATATTTATTTACACGCATTAAAGCATTGTGTTTCATTGAGGCTATTAAATTTTTATTTGTTGCAAGGCATTCTATTTTTTGTGCCAGCGCCAAATGGTTTTTGGGTGGTACCAAAAAGCCCGTTTCTCCATCTTTCACGCTATATTTAATTCCCCCGACATTTGCACCAATAACAGGCGTGCCGCAAGCCATTGCTTCCAAAGGAGTAATACCAAAAGGCTCATACCAAGGTGTAGTAATAAACATATCTGCAGCTGCATAAAAATATTTCAACACATCTCTTTTTCTTCTGCCAATAAAAGTTACATGGGCTGTTACATTTTCTTCCGCTGCAATTTTTTTAAGCCTTCCGATTTCAGGCGTAATGTTTTCATCCGGCTCATCACTTTCACCGCCAACAATAAGTAGCCTTATATTTTTTATTTTAACAGTAAGCCTGCCTACAGCACGAATAACGGTATCTACACCTTTGCGCGGAACCATTCTTCCTAATTGTAACAAGATAATTTCGTCATTACTTAAACTCAATTTTTTTCTTGCAAGCTTTTTATCTATTACATGAAATTCAGCAGGATTAAAACCACACGGCGCAATTGAAATCTTAGATGCATCAGCATTATAATAATTGATTAAATCTTCTTTATCCTGCGGACATTCGGCAATAAGCGCATTGGCATCTTTAACAATCATTCTTTCAATATCAAACCGTTCAACCGGAAATTTATCCATCTCTTTTTGATGTGCTAACCTTACCAAACCCAATGCATGAAAAGTTATTACATAAGGAATACCTGTTTGTTTTTTTATGTTTGATGCAACAAGACCACTCATAAAAAAATTAGCATGCATTAAATCATAATGAACATTATTTTCTTGTATGAAGTAAAGCATGTTGTTGGTAAACGCATTCATATAACACAATAGCTTTTCTTTTTCTACAAACTTTTCAGGACCGGCTTTAATATGAATTACTCTTACGTTAGGCAACCAGTTTACAATGTCACTTAAATTGCTATTATCTTTTCTTGTAAACACATCAACCTTGTAACCTTTAAGTGCCAGAGCTTTGCTTAATTCGGCAACATAAACATTTTGACCACCATTATCCACGCCACCAAGCGTTGCCAGTGGTGATGCATGCTCACTGATAAATGCTATTCGTTTTTTCATAGTTGCGGGTAAATTTTTCAATTGCATATTCAAAAGTTTCTTTCCATCTCTTTGTAAAACGTTCTATGTTGAAACGGTTTTCAGCATAGGCTTTTCCTCTTGCCCCTATTGATTGTGCAAGTGCCTGATCACTTAAAAGCAATTGCATTTTTTCAATTAAATAATCTATATCTGTATGAATAAACCCAGTTGTTTCATTTTCAACAACCGTTACATATTCTGTTGTTGCCAGGCCAATAAAAGGAATTCCTATCATCATTGTTTCCAGCACTGCAAGGCCAAGGCTTGTATATCGAATCGGGTTGAATAAAAAGCGATACCTGCTTATAAATGCTGGCAATTGCGGATGCAATACTTCGCCTAAGCCGCCAAATTCTTTTGTACCCATTCCAACTAAATCAAGTGGAACATATTTGCTGACTTTTTCAAAAATATCTGCACCTAATTTTCTGCCGCGCTGATGTAAATGATTGATAACAACAATTCCTTTTTTAAGCTCACCTGAATAAGAAACATTTGGCTTTGTGATGCCATGATCAATTACTTTCACATTGCTTGTTTCATTATACCACATTAGCTTGTTGAAGTTTGTTACGTGCACAACCAGAACTTGTGCGTCATTAACAATGTGCTTTGCATCTACCGGGTGTTTTAACGGCGGATCATGTTCTAAATAAACGCGTGGTAATTTTCGCTGTTCTTCATTCAACAAGTCAAATTGGTCAACCAGGTAGTTTTTATTTGTCTGAAAAAGAATGCAATCAAATTGCATATTTCTTACTTCATTCGCATCAACTTCAATTACATTCTTACCAAAAGGAAATGTTGTGCCGCGGCCATAATAACCTTCCTTTTTTTCTTTAGTTACAGGAATATAAATATCATAATCACCCTGTGATAAATAAAAAAGGTAACTTCCATGTATATGCCATGTAAATATCTTAAGCCTGTTGGCCTGATAAATTTTAGAGTGAGCCATTATGTATTGGGATTACTAAACGTTTAAAAAAATGATGCCAAGTATTTTATTATAAACTTGTCCTATATATAAGCGATAAATTACTAAGGATTAATGAGAAGCGCTTTATGTACAAGTTTCTACAACTCTAATCTACATTGAATTGTAGCGTTAAAAATACAATAAGTTATTTAGCTGCATGTAACCCTTGCTACACTTGCCTTATGATATAAAGCGGTAATGTGTTTTAAGTAAACGGTTTATTGTTTGATTCTTATTTTTTGGTTCCGTACTAAAATCAGCCAATACATAAATTAGTTTCTATGTTTACACTGGGTATAAACGCAGTGTTCCATGATTCATCTGCGTGCATAATAAACGATGGTAAATTATTAGCTGCAGCAGAAGAAGAAAGGTTCACGCACATAAAGCACGGTAAGCGGCCAATTCCGTTTTCAACCTATGAATTACCTTTTCATGCAATTGATTATTGTTTAAAAACTGCGGGTATTCATATTAATGATGTTAATCATATTGCTTACTCGTTTAATCCAAATAAATTATTGGGCAAGCACTCTAATGATGCAAATATAAGTTTGCCATTAAAACCTAATAATACTTCCAAATCGAAGGACTTCGATTCAGAATGGGACCCGCTTTTTCTTTCACTGATTTTAAACGCACCCGGACAATTGGCAGATGGTTATCCTCATCACTTGCAAAATCGTTTTGTTGGTGCGAAGGTATCCCCGGAAAAATGGCATTTTGTGGATCATCATATGGCACATGCAGCAAGTGCTTTTTATCCTTCACCATTTGAAAAATCGGCAGTAATGATTTTAGATGGAAGAGGTGAAAAAACGACAAGCAGTTACTATATAGGTGAAAAAAATAATCTTGAAATGATTGGTGAGGTATGCATGCCCCATTCACTAGGATTATTGTATGAAGAGATAACTACACATCTTGGCTTTTTACATTCATCAGATGAATATAAAGTAATGGCACTGGCCTCTTACGGCAAGCCTGTTTATCTGGATGCATTCAAAAAGATGATTTATGTAAAAGAAAATAGTGGTGATTATACTATTGATAAGACTGATTTTGAAAAAGTGCTGGGTAAAAAAAGATTGAAGAATGAACCTTTCACCCAACAACATTTTGATATTGCATATTCATTACAAAAAGTATTGGAAGAAACAAGTGTAAAGCTTGCAAACTGGTTATATACAACAACACAATGTGAAAATCTTTGTCTTGCCGGTGGTGTTGCATTAAACTGTGTAATGAATGCAGCGATTCGTGACAATACACCATTTAAAAATATTTGGGTACAACCTGCAGCAGGTGATGCCGGTACTGCTTTTGGTGCTGCATTATGGGTTGATATTAATGAAAGAAAAGACGTAATACGCTATGAAATGGAGCATGTGTATTGGGGTCCTGATTTTGAAGATAAAGAGATTGAACAATTCTTAAACTGGACAAAAGTTCCTTATAAAAAATTAGAAAATATTGCAAAAGAAACAGCAAAAATTTTAGCAGAAGATAAGGTAATCGGATGGTATCAGGGCAGAATGGAATTTGGCCCGCGTGCATTGGGAAGCCGCTCCATACTTGCATCTCCCATAAATGCATCTATGCAGCAAAAGCTGAATGAAATAAAAGACCGTGAAGATTTTCGTCCTGTTGCTCCGGTGGTTTTGGAAGAAGATACAAATGAATGGTTTGAAAACGCAGGCTACTCTCCGTTTATGCTGTTTGTTTATAATGTGAGGGAAGATAAAGCAGATAAAATTCCTGCTGTGCGCCATATAGATAATACGGCACGCATTCAAACCATAAACCGAAATCAGCATCCGTTATACTATGATTTACTGAAGGAATTTAAAAAATTAACAGGCGTTCCGGTTTTAGTTAATACTTCTTTTAATACAAGAGGTGAACCTATTGTTTGCACACCACGTGATGCAATTGAATGTTTCTGGACATCGCCGTTTGATGCATTGGTGATAAACTCATTTTTACTGGAAAAGTGATAATATGATATGAAAGTTTCTGTTGTAATTCCAACTTACCGGAGACCTGCGCTACTATTAAATTGTTTGATTAAATTGTCTAAACAACAATTTGCAAAACAGTTTTACGAAGTAATAGTTGTTTCAGATGGCAAGGATATAGAAATTGAATCAATGGTAAATTTATTATTAGAGCAATCTAATGTTATCAATTTTTATTGTTACGCACTTGAAGAAAAAAAAGGTCCTGCTGCAGCAAGAAATAAAGGTGTAAATTTAGCAAAGGGTGAACTAATTGTTTTTACAGATGATGATTGTCTTCCTGATGAAAACTGGGTTCAGAGTTTTTGGAATACTTATCAATCAAACAAAAAAGAGTTGATTGCATTTACCGGAAAAACAATCGTTCCACATAAAATTGCTCCAACAGATTATGAAAAGAATATTGCGCATCTTGAAGACGCGGAGTTTATTACAGCTAATTGTGCCTGTACAAAAAAAGCTTTTCAGTTAGTGAAAGGTTTTGATGAAGATTTCTCTATTGCCTGGCGGGAAGACAGCGAATTTCAATTTCGTTTAATTAATCATGCAATAACAATAATAAAAGTTGATGATGCAGTTGTTGTGCATCCTGTACGTACTGCTTGTTGGGGCATAAGTATAAAAGAGCAAAAAAAATCTATATTCAATGCGTTATTATATAAAAAACATCCTGAATTATACAAACAAAAAATAAGTAACAAGCCACTTTGGAATTATTATTTCATCATATTGTTTTTTACTGTTTATATTTTTTCCGTCATTTCAAAAAATTATAATATAGCAGTATCCTGTTTTATTTTTTGGATGATATTAGTTTTAATTTTTACCATACAAAGATTACAAGGCACTTCAAAACAAATGAGTCATGTAACAGAAATGTTTGCCACATCTATGATTATCCCTTTTCTTTCTGTTTACTACACTGTATATGGTTCTATAAAATTTAAAACTTTTCTTTTATGAAATTACCTGGGCAAAACATTCATAAGATTGCTGTTTTTCGTGCGTTGCAATTAGGTGATATGCTTTGTGCAGTTCCGGCTTTTCGTGCCTTGCGTAAAGCCTATCCACATGCAGAAATTACATTATTGGGTTTGCCGTGGGCATTATCATTTGTTCAGCGGTTTATTAAATATTTTAACCGCTTCATTCATTTTCCTGGTTGCGAAGGTTTGCCGGAACAAGAAAGTAATGAACAGTTATTGCGTGCATTCATCAAAAAAATAAAAGCGGAAAATTATGATTTGATTTTACAAATGCAGGGCAAAGGAACTATTGTAAACCCATTAATGTTTTTATTAGATGCCAAGCATGTGGCAGGCTTTTATAATGCTGAAAGTTATGTTGCTTCTGAACTCTTTTTGGAATATCCAGATTATGGTTCTGAAATTGAAAGGCACATTGCTTTAATGAATCATTTAGGCATTTCATCCGCAGGTACGCAACTTGAATTTCCTTTAATAGAAAGGGATTATAAAGATTACAATGAATTATTGATTCCAATAATCGAAAAACAATTTATTGTTGTGCACCCCGGCTCCCGTGGAAACTGGCGGCAATGGCCGCCGCAATTTTTTGCAGCGCTTGCTGATTATTGCAGCGAACAGGGCTTTACAGTAGTTGTTACCGGAACTGATGATGAAAAAGAAATTACAAGAGAAATGATTAAATGTATGCACCAGCCTGCAATTGATTTAACAGGCAAAACTAACTTAGGTGCAGCAGCGGTTTTACTAAAAAATGCATGCATGCTTATTGCAAACTGCACCGGTGTTTCACATATTGCATCAGCAATGCAAACGCCAAGTATTATTATTAGTATGGATGGTGAACCAGAACGTTGGTCGCCTTTAAATAAACAACTGCATTATGTAACTGACTGGACAAAACAACCCGATTTTAGAATCGTACTTAATGAAACACGCAAACTTCTTAAGTCTTTAATGCATAAAAAGATTCAAGAAAAAATTGTTTAATTATGCATACCAATAAAAATGAAAGTAACCATAAACCTATTTAAGATTCACTAAACAAAAATTGTTTTAGAATAGAAGCTAACTCACGAATACCATTTTGTTTTTTTATACATGCATTGGCGCCTATTTTTAATGCTTTTTCACAAACAGTCTCATTGAGTCCTGTTGAGTAAAGTATTAACCTGGTGCTCTTATCGCAGAAAGAATTTGTAATTGATTTAATGCATTCAATCCGTTAATTGCTGGCATATTTAAATCAATAAATACGCAATCAGGCAATAAAGAATTTAAAATACGTATACCTTCTTTGGCCCCGTTAGCGAAATAAAATTTTACAGGTGCGTTTATTTCTTTTAAAGCTTCGTTAAAAAAAAATTGCTCATTAGTATCATCATCAATCAATAGTAATTTTTTACACATATCGTTTATTACTTTAAGTTCAATTCAAAATATTACAAACCCATTTCCGGCATACACAATAATCAATTATAAAAATCTTTAAATTCAGCAATAAAATAAATAAGTATGAGAAAGTGGAAAAGATGTATAACCAGGAATGAGTAGTAATTGTATCCTGTGGAGCGAAGATATAAGTTTGACATTAAATATAATATTATTAGTTACTTAATTTATAACATATGAATCATTATATTCATTTGCTTTAAACTTTAATTATTTTTATTCATTTGCCATAACCGCGTTCTTATTACAACATATTGATTTAAGGCAGTAAAATTTGTTGAAAAGATTAGGATAGAATGGCTTTTACAGGCAAGACAATAGATTTTAAAAATTTAAAAATGATATTATGCAGGTACTGTTAGGAGACAAAGAATATTTCAAAAGCATTAATCAAATTAAGTATGAAGGAGCAGAAAGTGACAATCCTTTTGCCTTTCGCTGGTATGATGAAAACAAAATGGTTGCCGGTAAAACCCTAAAGGAACATTTTCGTTTTGCATGTGCTTACTGGCATTCATTTGTAAATGATGGAAGCGATCCTTTCGGGCCGGGAACACATACTTTTGAATGGAACAAAAAATCAGATGCTGTTGAAAGAGCAAAAGATAAAATGGATGCGGCCTTTGAATTTATCACCAAAATAAATTTGCCTTTTTATTGTTTTCATGACGTGGATATAGTGGATTATACAAAAGATGTAAAAGATAATGACAGGCGTTTACAGGCCTTGGTTCAATATGCAAAACAAAAACAGAAAGACAGCGGCGTAAAATTATTATGGGGTACTGCTAATGTGTTTTCCAATCCGAGATACATGAATGGCGCTTCTACCAATCCTGATTTTCATGTGCTTTCACATGCTGCGGCACAGGTTAAAGGCGCTATTGATGCAACAATAGAATTAGGCGGCGATGGTTATGTTTTCTGGGGTGGAAGAGAAGGTTATATGACCTTGCTTAACACTGATATGAAACGTGAAAAAGAACATTTTGCGCGATTTTTACATACTGCAAAAGATTATGCAAGAAAGAATGGTTTTAAAGGCACATTTCTTATCGAGCCAAAACCAATGGAGCCAACCAAACACCAATATGATTATGATTGCGAAACAGTAATTGGCTTTTTACGCCAGTGGGATTTGTTGAATGATTTTAAAATCAATATCGAAGTAAACCATGCAACATTGGCCGGCCACACATTTCAGCATGAAATACAAGTGGCAGCTGATGCAGGTGTGCTTGGTTCTTTAGACGCCAATCGTGGGGATTATCAAAACGGTTGGGATACAGATCAATTCCCTAATAATTTGAATGAACTCACTGAAGCTATGCTCATCTTTTTGGAAGCAGGTGGTTTGCAAGGAGGAGGTATCAACTTCGATGCAAAGATTCGCCGTTCATCTACAGATGCTGCTGATTTGTTTTATGCACATATCGGTGGTATGGATACGTTTGCAAGAGCTTTGATTACGGCTGATAATATTTTGAATAAATCAGACTTTAAACAATTCCGCAAAGACCGTTATTCATCTTATGACAATGGTAAGGGCAAAGCATTTGAAGAAGGTAAATTATCAATGGAAGACTTACATGCTTATGCTGTTGAATCAGGCGAACCAGAAGCAAAAAGCGGTAAACAGGAATATCTTGAAAATATTATTAACCGTTATATTTAATTGTTCTTACTTAAATATGGCTGTTATTCTTTCGGTAGTCCATTTTTTATAATTTAAAGCATGTTATTATTAGGCATTGATGTTGGCACTTCGTCTATAAAAGTTTCTGTTGTTGATGGCGCAACACAGCAAACCATTGCTTCAGCACAATATCCTGAAACAGAAAGAGACATCATTTCATTAAAATCCAGCTGGGCAGAACAATCGCCTGAACGTTGGTGGGAAGATGTGAAAGCAGCCATTAAAAAAGTAAATCAATCCGGCAGGTATAATAAAAATGATATTGATGCTATCGGCATCTCTTATCAAATGCATGGCCTGGTTTTGTTAGATAAAGATAGCAATGTTTTGCGTAACGGCATTATATGGTGTGACAGCCGGGCAGTGCCTTACGGTGATAAAGCTTTTGCAATAATTGGTGAAGAACATTGTTTACAGCAACTTTTAAATTCCCCCGGTAATTTTACAGCAGCCAAGCTTGCATGGGTTAAAGAAAATGAACCGGAAATCTTTAGTAAGATTGATAAGATAATGTTGCCTGGTGATTTTATTGCGCAACGATTAACAGGCAACATTACTTCAACACCATCATCTTTATCAGAAGGTATTTTCTGGAATTTTAGCAGGAATGCATTAGCTGATGAAGTGATGCATTATTTTGACTTTGACAAAAATATCATACCAGAAATAAAAAATGTATTTGCTGAACATGGTAAACTAACAAAGGCAGTTGCTGATGAGCTTTCATTAAAAGAAGGAATTGCTGTTACTTATAAAGCCGGCGATCAACCAAACAACGCTTTATCACTAAATATTTTTGAACCTGGAGATGTTGCTGCAACTGCAGGGACATCCGGCGTTATTTATGGTGTAAGTGATGCATTAACTTACGATGCGCATAGCCGCGTCAACAGTTTTGCGCACGTCAATCATAACATTAAGCAAACAAGAGTTGGCGTATTGCTGTGCATTAATGGAACAGGTATATTAAACCGTTGGATAAAAAATTTAATTGGTGATATTGATTATCCAAAGATGAATGAAATGGCATCATCAGTTAAACCAGGCAGCGATGGTTTGTTTATACTACCGTTTGGCAACGGCGCAGAACGTATGTTGAACAACAAAATAGTTGGGGCACATATACACAATATAGATTTGAATACACATACCAACGCGCATGTTATTCGCGCTGCACAGGAAGGTATTGCATTTGCATTTCGATATGGGTTGGATATTATGCGAAGCAATGGAATGCAGCCATCAGTAATTCGTGCAGGCAAAGCCAATATGTTTTTGAGCAACGTTTTCAGTGATGCTTTTGTAAATGCTACCAATGTGCCTGTTGAGTTATACAATTGTGATGGCAGTGTTGGTGCTGCATTGGGCGCAGGCATTGGCGTTGGCTATTTCAAAAGTTTCAGGGATGCATTTACAAATAGTGAAAAGTTGCAGGTGATTGTACCAACACAAACCAGTTTATACAATGATTTGTATGAAGAATGGAAAGCTAAACTGGAAACACAACTCAATATGGTGATTTAAAAAATTTGCTTTGTTGTTATGTCAAAACAAAAAAAGATAACAAAACGCTACTTATCGTTAATAAAACTTTTTAATTTGCCTAAACTCCTTACAATACTCAGATTGTTTTTGCTGTTCATATCAGTTCTCTTACCGGTAGCGAACAATTTTTAACGAAGAAAAAATTGTACTTTCATATTGTTCTTGTTATTCGCGGTTCTAAATATTTGTATTATGACGGCGCCTCAAATTAATACCATCGGAACAAAACAAAAAGCACTGGCTATTAATCTTGATCCTGAAATTTATGGCTCGTTCGCTGAAATTGGTGCTGGTCAGGATGTGGCTGCCAATTTTTTTAAGGCTGGTGGCTCTTCAGGTACTATTGCAAAAACAATGTCAGCTTATGACATGCTTTTTTCAGATGCAATTTATGGTGCAGAAAAAAAGAAGCGTTATGTAAGTGAAAGCAGGCTTATATCAATGCTTGAAAGGGAGTATGGATTATTAATTGAACGCCTTGCTGCACAACGTGGTGCTACAACAACTTTCTTTGCTTTTTCTGATACTATTTCAGCACTTAATTATCACAAAACAAATGAAGGCCATGGCTGGATGGGTGTGCGATTTCAATTAAAACCTGAAGGCGGGTATAATGATGTAATACTTCATGTAAAACTGTTGGATAATGATAATAACCTACAACAACAGGCATCAGGAATTCTAGGTGTAAACCTTATGTATGCCTGTTTTAATTATCATGAAAATTCAGTTTTGTTTTTAATGTCTTTAATGGATGATTTATCGAAAGACCGCATCCAGATTGATATGATACGTTTTGAAGGCCCTGATTTTATTAAAGTTGATAACCGGCTGATGAGCCTGCATCTTGTAAAATATGGATTTTCAGATGCAGCTGTTTTTGGTCCGGACGGAAAGAATCAGCAACCATCAGAAGTACTATATAAAAAAAATATTGTTATAGTACGTGGCCGTTTTCGACCCATTATTAATGTGCATATTGATATGCTTAATACCGGCGTTCAACAATTTCTCGAGGAACCTGATGTAGATAAAGAAAATGTGGTAGTGCTTACAGAACTAACGCTGCAATCTTTAAAAGAACGTAATGCCGATATGAACGCTGACATTGATGAAAAAGATTTTCTTGACCGGGTTGATATTTTAAGCTCGCTTGGCCAAACGGTAATGATTTCAAACTTTCATGAGTATTATAAACTGGTGGCTTATCTTTCAACTATTACTAAACTAAAAATGGGCGTTGTATTAGGCTATCCTAATCTCGAATATATATTTTCAGAAGAACATTATAAAAACCTGCCCGGCGGTATTCTTGAATCTTTTGCCACTTTATTTAGTCGAAAAGTTAAGCTCTTCATCTATCCTACTTTGCGCAATGGTGTTATACAAAACTGCCTGCGCCTGCAACTGCCACCGCACCTTATAGACCTTTACCGTTATTTGATTGCCAATAATAAAATAGAAGATATTACGCATTACAACAGAAACAACCTGAATGTACAAACAGACCGCGTATTAGACATGATAAAAGAAGATGAAAAAGGATGGGAAGAATATGTACCTGCTGAAGTAGCCACTATAATCAAAGACCGTTGCCTGTTTGGATTTAAGCGTAAAAACGATTCCGCTATAGAAGGCAAAACTGCAAATGAAAACGGCGTTGAAAGTGTATTGAATACTGCTTCGTAAAATATTGTTTAACGCTTCTTCTATATAAATGAATAATCATTACTTGATTAAATAAATTTGGGCTGATGTTTGCCTTATTATTTTTGCAGCAACTTTTAGTATCACTTATGAAATATACAGTATATTTTAAACTTAAATCATGAAGGAGCTAATCGAAAAATTAAAGATGGAAGCCGGATTAAATGATAAACAGGCTTGGCAGGCAATAACAATAGTAAAAGATTTTGCCAAAAGTAAATTTCCTATGTTCGGTGGCGCCATTGATAAAGCTTTCAGCAAGTATGATAAAAAAGCAGATGATGATTTTTTAGATTAAATAACAGAACGATAAAAAACGACCCTTATTTAAGAGTCGTTCATGCTTGTTACTATTAAGAAATCGTTCGTTTATTTATATTGAGGCATTAAGCTTTTTGCTAAATCAACCATTTGCTTTAAGCCATCATCAGGCAAATTTCCTTTCTTAAACTCAGCCATTACGTTTGGTAATGTGTTTTCCATTTCCATTAAAAAATGATCTTGGAATGCGATAACATTTTTTACAGCAACTTCACGTAATAAACCTTGTGTTCCCAGGTATATAATTGCCACTTGTTTTTCAACAGCCATAGGTGAATACTGCGGCTGTTTTAAAATTTCAACGTTACGTGCGCCTTTATCAATTACAGATTTTGTTGCTGCATCAAGGTCGCCACCAAATTTTGCAAATGCTTCTAACTCACGGTACAAAGCCTGGTCAAGTTTTAATGTACCGGCAACCTTTTTCATTGATTTTATCTGCGCATTACCACCAACACGACTTACAGAAATACCCACGTTAATTGCAGGACGGATACCAGAGTTAAATAAATTACCTTCTAAGAATATCTGGCCATCTGTGATAGAAATTACATTGGTTGGAATATAGGCTGATACATCACCGGCTTGTGTTTCAATGATAGGTAAAGCTGTTAATGAACCACCACCTTTTACAAGATGCCTGATGTTATCCGGTAAATCATTCATTTCACTTGCTACCTTATCATTGCTGATAACTTTTGCAGCACGTTCAAGCAAACGGCTATGTAAATAAAATACATCACCCGGGTAAGCTTCACGTCCCGGAGGTCTTCTTAATAATAATGATACTTCACGATAAGCAACTGCCTGCTTTGAAAGATCATCATAAATAATTAGGGCAGGTCTTCCGGTATCGCGGAAGAATTCACCAATAGCAGCACCGGCGAAAGGTGCATAAAACTGTTGCGGTGCTGGATCACTTGCCGAAGCTGCAACAATAGTGGTATAAGCAAGTGCGCCATTATCTTCCAGCGTTTTCATAACACCTGCAATAGTGGATGCCTTCTGACCGATTGCAACATATATACAATAAACAGGTTTACCTGCTGCGTAAAATTCTTTTTGGTTGATAATAGTATCAATACAAATCGCTGACTTACCCGTTTGCCTGTCGCCAATTACCAACTCACGCTGGCCGCGGCCAATTGGTATCATCGCATCAATAGCTTTGATACCTGTTTGCAAAGGTTCTTTTACAGGCTCACGATAAATAACACCCGGTGCTTTACGTTCCAAAGGCATTTCAAATAATTCACCATTGATTGGCCCTTTGCCATCAATTGGATCACCTAAAGTATTTATTACGCGGCCAACCAAACCTTCACCAACTTTAATAGACGCAATCTTGCCTGTACGTTTAACTTTAGCACCTTCACTTATATCACCGGATTCACCCATTAATACCACACCTACATTATCTTCTTCAAGGTTAAGCGCAATAGCTTTTGTACCGTTTTCAAATTCAACAAGCTCACCACTGCTCACATTATTCAGTCCATAAATACGGGCAATACCATCACCTACCTGCAACACGGTGCCTACCTCTTCCAGGTCAGCAGCAGCATTAAAGTTGCTTAATTGCTGTCTTAGTATCGCTGATATTTCATCAGGCTTTATTTCAACCATATAAATAGTTTGTAATTTTAGTTTACAGTTTGTAGTTGTTACTACTAATTCCTTAATCTTTTAATCAACCAAATCTTTGTTCATACTATCTTATGTTCTGAACGAACACATTTCTTTCTTTAAACTGTTTGCTTATATCTTTTAAATCTCTCAACACAGAAACATCAACAAGATTATTATTAAATTCTAAAACAAAACCACCGATAAGCTTATCATTAATGCTTGCGTCAAGTTCAACATTTTCAAGATGCGCTTCATTTTTCACTTTTGAAACAATTGCATTTTTCAGGTCATCGCTTATTGCAGTGGCTGTTGTAAGTTTTACTTTATGAATGTTCTTAATTGAATTGTATTGTTCAATAAATGTGGTGCTTATTTCCGGCGTATCACTTTCTCTGCCTTTTAAAACCAGTAGCTTAATAAATGCTGCCGTTAAAGGTGAAATTTTATCTTTTGTAACCGCATCAATAATTGCTTGTTTTTTATCAGCATTTACAATCGGGCTGCGCAACAGGTTAACAAAATCAGGGCTAAGTCTGGTAAGCTGATTTAAAAATTGCATATCAGTATATACATCTTCCAATTGATTTCTTTCGACTGAAAGGTCAATTAAACTTTTTGCATATCGTGCTGCTAAACGCGGATTAGGCATATTTCAATTCGACAATTTATGAATTCGGCAATTAATTTATTAATTATCAAGTTATCGAATTGGCTAATTCAGTTTTACTTCGTCAGACAATTGCTTAATGTAATTCTCCTGTGTTGCTTTATTATTAAGTTCTTTACGTAATACTTTTTCGGCAACTTCAATTATTAAAGAACCAACCTGGTTTTTTAGGTCGGTAAGCACAGCATTTTTTTGTTGCTGAATGGCAGCCTGTGCATCAGAAAGAATCTTATCATACTCCGTTCTTGCTCTTTCTTTTGCTTCTGCAATCATTTTGTCTGATGTATTCTTTGCGTCTTTCAACATACCTGCTCTTTCTTCACGTGCCTGTGCGAGTAAAGATTCGTTCTCACTTTTCATCTGCGCCATTTCACCCTTAATTCTTTCAGCAGATGCAAGCGATTCTGCAATTGTATCCTCACGTTTTTTCAAGCCGCCTAAAATAGCCGGCCATGCATATTTTTTCAGAATGAAGAATACTACAAGAAATGCAAGCAGCGTCCATACTATCAAACCCAAACCTGGAGTAAGTAATTGCATAAAAACCTATTTAAGATTAATATAGAAGTCTGTAAGAATCTTGATACTTTATTTTATGAACATTGCAAGAATACCAACGATAACGCCAAAAAACG
>CAHJWK010000005.1 GCA_903642275.1 Chitinophagaceae bacterium | reverse complement strand
TGCTGTTGTTTGGAACGCAATTAAAACCGCACATGCTTTGCTGCCGGAAATGTTTGAAAAAGAAAAAGAAGTTGCTAAAAATTTTCCCGATAGTTCCAAGTATACAGAAGTAATTAAGTATGGAAAAAAAACAAAAGTTTATTCTGATGCATTTGCCAAACAATACTCTACTGCATTAGGCACAACTATAAATTGTCAGCTTATCAGTTCAGCAAATATGGTTGCGGATTTTTGGTACAGTGCATGGGTTGATGCAGGCAAACCAGATTTGAAAGATTTATATCAATTCAATAAAAAAAACAGAAAAGAACTGCGTAAAGAATTAAAGAGTTATAGAAAAAATGAGTTGGTTGCTGATAGTTTAATCAGAGCAAGAAAGGAATAATTAATTTTCTTTCCGCGGTGGCCTGTTCCTGTTATTATTATTTGGTTTTTGTGGCGGACGATTATTTGGGTTTGGCCTTTGCTGCGGTGGTTGTGGTTTATTTCTTTGCTGGTTTTCCTGTTGCTGGTTTGGATTATTATTGCGATTTCCCTGCCGTTGTTTTTCCCGGTTGCGCTGCGTGGTTTTTTCAAGATTGCCAATAGTTAAATGGCCGACAACATCAACAAAACTATGTTCTGTTTCTTTAGCGGTATTTAATTCTACCGGTTGCAGGTCATCAACCTTTACACCTTTTAAATTCAATTGTTTTATTTCTTTTACACGGCGAATGGTTAAAGGATAATGCATAGCACCACCTTGTATAATATACCACATCAGATTTTTGAAAATGTCCTTCTTAATAAGAATGGCTAAACCTTTTGATGTTTCCAAAGTGTCTGCATTCTCAGGAAAATATTGCAAGGCATCAAGGTATGTATCCAGCTCATAATTTAAGCAACATTTTAAACGGCCACATTGCCCGCTTAATTTGGTTTGATTGATAGAAAGATTCTGATAACGCGCCGCGGTTGTTGTTACACTTTTAAAATCAGTGAGCCATGTTGAGCAACATAATTCTCTTCCGCAACTGCCGATGCCGCCAACCTTTGCAGCGCCTTGCCTTATACCAACCTGCCGCATTTCAATTTTTAACCTGAACTCACCTGCAAATTGCCTTATAAGCTCACGAAAATCAACGCGGTCATCTGCTGTATAAAAAAAAGTTCCCTTTTTACCATCTGCCTGAATTTCCACTTCAATCAGTTTCATATCCAAATTCAAACGCCTGGCAATTACACGGCTTAATGTAAGTGCATCTTTTTCACGGGCTTTATTTTTTTCAAAGAGTTCAATATCTTTTTCTGTACTTGGCCGCAGAATTTTTTTCATATCAACACTAAACTCGCTGACATTTTTTTTCTTAAGCTGAAGCCGCACAAGTTCCCCTGTTAAACTTACTTCGCCGACATCAAACCCGTTTGTGCATTCAAGCGTAACCAAGTCTCCTTTTTCAAAATATTGCAACGATGGATTGCGGTAATAATCTTTTCGGCTACCTTGGTTAAAACTTACTTCCACCACCTTGCAGGCAGTTTCAATATCACTTATCGGCAGGTTCCAAAGCCAGTCGTGCACATTCATGCGGTTACAACTGCCAGTGTTACAACTACCATTACTTTTACATCCATTAGGTGTTCCCGTACCACAACTACCACAGCCCATTGCTATCAGTTAATAAATAAAATAAATGTGAGTGAAGACTTTGGTAAAGGCGCAAGCTTACATCAGCAACTATGCTGAACCAGAATGATATAGTTTGGAAAACGTTGCTAAAATTGTATAACGTTTATAGTAAAACTTTTTTGCCATTATATACAAACATCAATTACAAACAGTTTGAATCATACCAAAACCAACCTCGTTTCTTTTTCACATGCTATAAATATAAAATTATTTATAGTGTTAATCAGTCAAAATTAAAGTATTGTTTTTAATGATATGATATAATTTGATGGTAAGTGCGTGAAATAACATTTTAGCATTTGCGTTGCGTTCTATATAATAAACGGCTTTGTTAAGCTCTTCAATAATTGCCTGCTGATGGTTAACAGATGCAATCTTATTCAGCCGGATTGCAAAATCTTTCTCTGTTTCAGCCATTGAAATTTCATTGTTGCCTGCAAAGCGAATGTGCATACTTTGCTGTAACAAATGAATAAAATACAACAGGAATTGTTTTTGTTTTTCTCTGCCAATCTTATTCATTTCTTCAATCCATTTTGTTTGAGCTGATGGGCCGTTCTTCAAAGCTGCATTAAGCCAGTCTCTTAATAAAGATTGCCAGTCTTCAGATGCATGTTGCAATAATTGTAATGCTTCGCGATAGTTGCCTTGTGATATGGCTGCTGTTTGGTGTGCAGTTTCTTTTTCTATATTACCACGCTTTACTAATGCGTCTGCAATAGCTGATGTTTCCAGAACATTCATCTTAACCAACTGACAACGGCTCAATATCGTTGGCAAAATCAGGTCTTCGTTTTCTGCTACTAAAATAAAGAGCGTATCTGCCGGCGGCTCTTCAATCAGTTTTAATAATTTATTGCCCTCTTTACCAAGATACTCAGGCATCCACATCACTAAAATTTTATAAGGGCTTTCAAAACTTTTTAAGTTGAGTTTATGTATGATGTCATTACATTCCTCAGCCGTAATATTTCCCTGTTTATTTTCTGCGCCAATGAACTGCAGCCAGTCGTACACATTGCCATAAGCATATTGCTGAATAAACTCCCGCCATTCTGCAGCATAGTCAGTACTTACCGGTTTATCGCCGGATTTTTTTGGAATAACAGGAAAGGAAAAATGAATGTCTGGATGCACATAATTATTTGCTTTTGAAAAAGCAGATTGCTTTTGCATAAAAGCATCTGCTTCAGCAGCTATTTTTGGGAATACCGGTTTTGTTTCTTCAACCGATTCGCCAAACAAAAAAGGTTCATTATTTTTTTTGGCAGATAATGGAAGCAGGCTAATATATTCTGCAAACGCTAAAGCCAATGGTAAAGCACCGTTTCCTTCCTTACCCAAAAACAACAAAGCATGACTCAAACGGTTTTTCTGAACCATTTCCAGCAAATGCAGTTTTATATTTTGTTGGCCAATAACATCTGCAAACAACATAAAACGAAGATAAGTGTGTTAGTTACCCAAAATTTTCAAAGTGTCAGATAACTTTAACTCTCGAATTGACCATTTGTAATTTTATATTTCTTTACCATCAAACCATCATCATCAATAACATTATCAACATATTGCATTTTGCATTTTTCCATAATTTTCCAGGAGGCTGTATTTTCAGGCAATGCCCTTGCATAAATAGTTGCTAATTTTAAACCATTAAATCCATAATCAATAGTCGCTTTGGCCGCTTCATAACCATAACCTTTGCCCCAGTATTCTTCTTTAAAGCGATAACCCAAATCAACTTCATCAAACTTTTTTAAATACTTTAAACCGCACCAGCCAATAAATTCATCATTGCTTTTTAAATGCATTGACCATCTTCCATGCCCATATAATTTGTATTGAGGAACAATAACATTGTGCAGTATATCTGTTATATTTTCTAATGTTGGTGTTGGTTCGTGCACATACTTAATTACATTAGGATTATTGTTTAAATCAAACAATAGTTGCACATCTTCTGTGGTAAATTTTCTAAAGTATAAACGTGGTGATTGAAAGATGATGTTCACTAAAATAAATCTTTTACAACTTCAATTACTTTATCCAGGTTGCTTGCATCCTCTCCGCCGGCAGTAGCTAAAGTTTTTTGCCCGCCGCCGCCGCCTTTAATTAGAGGTGCAATATCTTGTTTGATGATTTTTGATGCATCTAAATTTTTATTAGCAGACAATTTATCATCAATCATTATTGCAACAGCAGCTTTGCCTTCAACATTTGCTGCCAAAACAATAAAATAATTTTGAAGTTGAAGTTTTAAATCAAAGCATAGTTTTTTCAACGCATTGGCATTGCTTACTTCAACCAATTCACCAATAAAATTTATAGTATTAATAGCTTGAATTTTTTGCAGCAACTCTTTACTTATTAACTGTAATTGCTTTGCTTCCAAGCTTTCGATTTGCTTTTTAAGTTCAATATTTTCTATAGATAAATTTTCAATTGACTTTAAAGTATCTTTTGGATTTTTTAATGCTTCACTAATTGCATCAGCCTGTTGAAACTGTTGCTGTATAAGTGTTTCAGCAGCTTTACCGGCGACTGCTTCAATTCGACGAACACCAGCTGCAACAGCAGTTTCTGTTTTTATTTTAAAGAAACCAAGCTCTCCTGTTGCACTAACATGTGTACCACCACAAAGCTCAACAGAATAAGTTGGGTCGATGATAACCACGCGAACAACATCGCTATATTTCTCACCAAACAAAGCCATCGCACCAAGTTTTAATGCTTCTACTTTATGCATTTGTTTTATAACAACAGGAACGTTTTCTCTAATCTTTTCATTCACTATTGCTTCAACCTTTGCTATCTCTTCATCGGTCATTTTTGCGAAGTGTGAAAAATCAAAACGCAAATGTTCAGCATTTACCAAACTGCCTTTTTGCTGCACATGTGTTCCCAAAACTTTACGTAATGCAGCATGTAATAAATGCGTAGCACTGTGATGTGCTTCTGTTTGTTTGCGTTTATTAATATCAATTTTTGCAATTACATCTTCTTCAATAGTTGAAGGAATTGTTTCAGCAAAATGGATGATGAGATTGTTTTCTTTCTTTGTATCTACAATTTTTAACTGTTCATTATTAATCATTAATTGACCAGTGTCTCCAACCTGTCCGCCACTTTCTGCATAAAAAGGTGTTGCTTCTAAAACAATTTGATACTGCTCTTTACCTTTCGATTTTATCTTTCTATACTTCGCAACTTTTGTTTTTATTTCTGTTGAATCGTACCCAACAAATTCACTTAAAACAACATCGTCATTTAAAACAATCCAATCTTCTGTATCAATTGCTGTTGCAGCACGTGAGCGGCTTTTTTGTTGTTGCATTTCTTGATTAAATCCTTCTTCATCAACCTTTATTTTTTTTTCAGAAGCAATTAATTTAATCAAGTCTAAAGGAAATCCATATCTATCATATAAAATGAAAGCACTTTCGCCAGAAATAGTATTCATATTATAAGTGCTTTCGCCGGAAAGAATTGTTAATGTACCTTTTTCTTCATGAAGCTTTTCAATTTCCTTCAATTGTTGTTCATTTTGAACTTGCCCTTTGCTTATAATGAAATCAAGAAAATAAAAACCTTTTTCAATTGTCTTTAAAAACTTCTCTTCCTCTTCTCTTACAACCTTCGTTACAAAATCTTTTTGCTGATTAAGTTCTGGAAAAACATTCTCAAATTGTTTTGAAATAACATCGACCAATTGAAACAATAAAGGCTGCTTATAATCAAAATAAGAATAGTAGTAACGAACGGCTCTACGCAAAATTCTTCTTATAACATAACCAGCGCCTGTATTTGATGGCAACTGACCATCAGCAATCGTAAAACTTATAGCACGAATATGGTCTGATAAAACTCTGAAAGCAACAGCTTCTTTGCTATCGCTGTAATTATATTTTTTATTCGTGATCTTTTCTATTTCAGCAATCGTTCCGGTAAAAACATCGGTATCGTAATTGCTTTTTTTGTTTTGCAACACACGAACCAATCGTTCAAAGCCCATTCCTGTATCCACATGTTTTTGCGGCAAAGGTTCAAGGCTTCCGTTCTTTAAACGATTATATTGAATGAAGACTACATTCCATATTTCAATCACCTGCGGGTCATCATTATTTACTAAATTCTTTCCATCAAATTTTTTTCTTTCATCATCGCTGCGACCATCATAATGTATTTCTGTGCATGGTCCGCATGGACCAACATCACCCATCTCCCAAAAATTATCCTTCTTATTGCCTAACAAAATCCTGTCTTCGCTAATCCATTTTTTCCATTCACTAAAAGCTTCATCATCTCTTGGCAAACCTTCTTTTATATCACCTTCAAAAATTGTAACGTACAATCTTTCTTTATCAATCTTATATACTTTAGTTAGTAATTCCCAACTCCATTCAATTGCTTCTTTTTTAAAATAATCTCCAAAGCTCCAGTTGCCCAGCATTTCAAACATTGTATGATGATACGTATCAACACCAACTTCTTCAAGGTCGTTGTGCTTGCCGCTTACGCGCAAACATTTTTGCGTATCTGCAACGCGTTTATAAGGCGCCTGTTTATTGCCCAAAAAATAATCTTTAAATTGATTCATGCCCGCATTGGTGAACATGAGCGTTGGATCATTTTTTATAACAATAGAAGCAGAAGGAACAATCTCGTGTTGCTTGCTTTTAAAAAAATCAAGAAAGGTTTCTCGTATTTCTGTTGAGGTCATAAAATTTTTAGCAATGCATTGATGTTTGTCTAATTTGATTTGCTCAAGGGCAGCAAAGTTAAGATTTGCATTTTAGTTGAAAATGCATGAAAATAGTTAAGGCTTATATGTTTTGATATATTTGATGATGCGTAAATAAAGCTTACTTAAATGCAATCAAATTATCCTGTAGTTATTTGTGGCGCCGGCCCAACCGGCTTAATGTTGGCTGCACAACTGCAACGTTTTAATACGAATTTTTTAATCATTGATAAAAAACCTGCGCCTACCACTGAATCACGCGCTGTTGTTGTGCAGGCAAGAAGCATGGAAATTTATGAGCAGATGAATTTATCAGATGAAATCATTGCTAATGCTGTAAAAGCAGATGGCATTTGCTTTTGGCGGCATGGTAAAAAAGTAAGCGAAGCAAGGTTTGAAAACTTAGGCAATGATATAACGCCATTTGACTTTGTTATTATATATGAACAAAGCAAGAATGAAACTTTGTTATATCATTATTTACAGCAACATAATCATGAGGTTGAATGGAATACAGAATTAGTTTCATACAAAGAAGATGAAAATAAATTTATAGTTACAGTAAAGCAAGATGATAAAGAAATTGAAGTAACAGCAGAATATATTATTGCATGTGACGGAGGCAAAAGCACTGTAAGAGAGTTAACTGCAATGGAATTCTCCGGAGGCACTTATGAGAATGTTTTTTATGTTGCTGACACACATATTACAGCTGATGTTTGTGAAAACAGCATCAACTTTTTTGTGGCTGATGATACATTCAACTTATTGTTCCCGATGGTTGGTGAGAAGCGATATCGTGTAATTGGCATCTTACCAAAACAATATTATCACCAGGAAAAAATATCATTTGATGAAGTAAGCAGCCAGGTAAAAAAAGATGCAGAACTTGACCTTGGCTTTTATAACACACAATGGTATTCTACCTATCGTTTGCATCATAAAAAAATAAAAGCATTTAGTAAAGGCAACATATTTTTTTGCGGAGATGCTGCGCATGTGCATAGTCCCGCAGGCGGACAGGGCATGAATACAGGTTTACAAGATGCATATAATCTTGCCTGGAAATTAGCACTTGTAATTAATGGCACTGCAAAAAAAAATCTGTTGGATACCTATCATGAAGAAAGAAATCCTATTGCTGAAAGTTTGCTAAAAACAACAGATAGAATGTTTACCAGCATGTCTAAAAACAGCAAGCTGAATATTTTTTTGCGCATGTATCTTATTCCAAACGTTTTGCCTTCTTTAATGAAAGTGCAGGCTTTAAGAAAAGAATTTTTTAAGATGATTTCTCAAACAGAAATTAACTATGTACATAAGTCTTCATCCAAAGGACAGGCAGGAAAAATTAAGGCAGGTATGCGTTTCCCTTATTTAAAACTTTCAATTGATAATAAAGAAGTTTCTGTTTTTCATTTGATTCGTGATAAGGCAAATAAGCCATTTCTTTTATTTTGTTATAATGTTGATGCATCAACTTTTCAACAAAATAATTTGCTTAACATTATTCAGATAGAAAAAAATAATTTCAATGATGAAGCATTAAACAAAGCTGGATTTTCAAATTCATTCGTTTGCATATTAAGACCTGACAACTACATTGGATACATTTCTGAAACATTTAAACAAACAGAAATTAGTCAATATTTATATTCATTTATCAATTAACCACTATGATAAAAATTGCTGCGCTTTCATTATTTGCATTACTCACTATCAACATAACATTTGCACAAACAAAACGGCCTCTTAATCCGTCTGATTACCTGCGCTATGTTGATCTATCTGACCCACAGGTTTCTCCGGACGGCAAATGGTGCTTGTATGTGGTTACAAAAGTGGATACAGCAAAAGATAAGCATGTAAGCAATATCTGGATGGTAAGCTGGGATGGCAAAGACAATGTACAGCTAACCAACAGTAAAGAAGGAGAAAGCACACCGCGTTTTAGTCCTGATAATAAGTATATTTCCTTTCTCTCGTCACGATATGCAGATGATAAAAAAAATGATGCATCACAGCTTTGGTTGATGAACCGCTTAGGCGGTGAAGCCGAAAAAATCACTAATATAAAAAATGATATTGATGAGTATGTATGGAGCCCTGATGGTAAAAAGATTTTGCTTGTAATGAATGATGTTGATTACAGTGATACATCAGAATCAGGCCATCGGTTACCGTATGTAATTACACGTTATCATTTTAAACAGGATGTGGAAGGTTATCTTGATGCACGCAAAACACATCTTTACCTGCTGGATATTTCCACGCATAAAATTGATACACTTACTTCGGGCAATAACAATGAGCAACAACCGGCATGGAGTCCTGATGGTAAAAAGATTGCATTTGTAAGTAACCACTCAGATGAACCTGATAAAAATGATAATGATGATATTTTTATTATGGATGCAATGCGTAGCGCAGTGCCTTACCAGCTTACCACATGGAAGGGTGAGGATGTGCAACCGCAGTGGAGCCCTGATGGTAAATACATTGCTTACCTGCAAAGCAGCAGTGATGAGAACTATACAATGTATGGCCAAAATATGCTGGCTGTTATTGAAGCAGCCGGAGGTAAAACAAACTTAATTTCATCATCATCCGATAAGCAACTGTATGCACCGCGCTGGAGTAAAGATGGCAAAAACATTATTGCATTAATGGAAGATGACAGGCAACAACTTGTTGCATCATTTAATGCTCAAACAGAAAAATTTTCAAAGCTTGCTAGTGGTGAAAAAGTATTCTGGAATGCTGAACTGAATAATGCTAATGGCGACTGGCTTGTTAATATGACCGACCCGCAAACTCCAAATGAATTATACGTACTTGAAAAAAATGGATTACGTAGATTAACGCATGCAACGGATTCTTTTCTTGCGCCGTTGCAAACAATAAAAGTAGAAGGCTTTCAAAGCAAGAGCAGTGACAGCAATCTTGTTTCAGGAATTTTATACCGGTGTGCAGATGCACCTGCTAACACAAAGCTGCCTTTAATAATGTACATACATGGCGGCCCTGTTGGCCAGGATGATTATGAATATGATTTACGTATGAACATTCTTGCAAGTGCAGGTTATGCCGCTGCCTGCGTGAATTACAGAGGTAGCAGCGGCCGGGGGAAAGACTATATACGTTCTATATACAGTGACTGGGGTAATAAGGAAGTTACAGATATTTTTGGCGCTGTGGATTATTTGGTTGCGCAGGGCATTGCAGATTCAAGCCGCATGGGCATTGCAGGCTGGAGCTACGGTGGCATTCTTACCGATTATACCATTGCCACAACCACACGTTTCAAAGCTGCTTCAAGCGGCGCCGGCAGTGCGTTGCAATTAAGCATGTATGGCGTTGATGAATACGTAACGCAATACGAGCAGGAATTAGGAACGCCGTGGCAGAATCCTGAAAAATGGATTAAGTTATCATATCCTTTCTTTCATGTAGATAAAATAAAAACGCCTACTTTATTTATGGCAAGCCAAAAAGATTTTAATGTGCCTTCTGTGGGTGCTGAACAAATGTACCAGGCATTAAGGAGTATTGGTGTGCCAACAGAGCTGATAATATATCCTAATCAATATCATTCTATCACTGTTCCAAGCTACCAGGCAGACAGAGTACAACGTTATATTGATTGGTTTAGTAAATATTTAAAGTAATTGCAATTGAACATACAGCAAAACATATCACTCAAACCTTACAACACTTTTTCGATTGATGCAAAAGCAAAATACTTTGCTTCATTTAAAACTATTGATGAGTTAAGTGAATTACTTAACTATAAACCACAAACTTCAAACTACAAACTCATTCTTGGCGGTGGCAGTAATATTTTATTTACAAAAGATGTTGATGGAATTGTTTTAAAAAATGAATTTCGCGGAATAGAATTAATTAAAGAAAATGCCCATCATTATTATGTAAAAGCAGCAGCAGGTGAAAGCTGGAATGCGTTGGTTATGCATTGCATTAACCGCAATTATGCAGGCATGGAAAATTTAAGTTTGATACCAGGCAATGTTGGAGCATCACCAATACAAAATATCGGTGCTTATGGTGTTGAAGTTAAAGATATTTTTGAAAGCCTTGAAGCAATGAACAGGCATGATTTATCTATTCATATGTTCAGCGCAAATGATTGCGTATTTGGTTATCGTGACAGCGTTTTCAAAACAAAACATAAAGATGAATTTGTAATATTAAATGTAACATTCAGGTTAAACAAGCAACTTGATTTTAATACATCTTATGGCGCTATTGAGCAGGAGTTAGCAAAAATGCATGTGCATGAATTATCAATTAAAGCAATATCACAGGCAGTAATAAATATCCGTACCAGTAAATTGCCTAACCCAAAAGAGATTGGTAATGCCGGAAGTTTTTTTAAGAACCCTGTTATTACAGCAGCACAGTTCAATCAACTTAAAAAAAGTTATGAAAACATGCCGGGTTATACTAATAATGAAACACATATTAAGGTTGCTGCCGGATGGTTGATTGAACAATGCGGATGGAAAGGTTATAGAAATGGAGATGCCGGCGTTCATGAAAAACAAGCACTGGTTTTAATAAATCAGGGCAATGCTTCAGGTGAAGAAATTTATAACCTGTCTTCGCAAATAATAAAAAGTGTATCTGATAAATTTGATATTATACTGGAACGCGAAGTAAACATTATATAACATTAACTAAATCTTCAAAGCGTATAGTTCTATTTCATGCGCTTTACCTTTTAATTCAATCATTCCAAGATTTTCTACCTGTGATTCATTTAAGTCTGCACGTTGTACAAAGTCTTTTGAAGCAATATATTTTTGATTTACTTCTGTGCTTAGGCTCCTGATGCGTGCAGCTGTATTCATTGTATCGCCGCTCATAGCAAGGTCTTTTTTTATCACACCAATTTCTCCGACTGTTACAATGCCGATATGAGCGCCAACTCTAAACTCTGGTATAAATCCATACAGTCTTTTAAACTCTGCATGTTGCCGGTTAAGGTTGCGGCGTGCCTGTATTAAAGCCTTGATGCTTTTACTTACATTATCGCGGCTATACAACCACGACACCACAATTTCATCACCAACGTATTGATAAATCCTGCCATTATATTCAATCAATGCGTTTGAAACCTGGTATATAAATTCCCTTATAAACCTGAAATAGCGCTGGCTGCCTAATTGTTCTGCAATAGGTGTTGAATCTTTCAAATCCATAAACATTACAATTCTTGTTTCAATTTTTGGCTCAACATATTTACCTAATAAAATATCTATAAAAACGCCCGGTGAATACTTTTCATTCAATTCTATAAGCAGTTGTGTAATTAAAAAAAGTATAAGCCAGTATAAAATTTTTTGAACCAGTTTATGAATGTCAGAATACTCATCGTAAAAATGATGAAACGATGAAGAAATAGGTAAGCCGGCTATTGAAACTGAGTTGATGGCATACAACAGAAGATTCATTAAAAAAGCTGCAAGAAGCAACACCAGGCTTTTAATAAATAATGCCGTTAATAAATTAAAATCACGGAATAACCTTCTTAGTTCAACTACCAGTAAATAACTCATACCGATGCTTGCTATAAAAACTATTACTTCTCTTAAAACAATTGAACCAAATTTGTTGTGGGTTGGCAGGTTATTAAAAACAAGTATAACAATTGTATCAACAAGCGTCCATAATACAGCAATATAAAGAATCGTATTTATACGATATCTTCTTACAGAAGTTATGTTAGGAAAAACATTTTTCAGTTTGCTCATGCAGTTTGCTGTAAATAAAAATAAAGAGATTCCTGCGCATTTATTTTTTTTGTGTTACCTGTTTCTATCTTATTCTGCGTATAATCTTCTTTCAAATCAACCATCTTATCAGTATCGCTCCATTGTATCCTGAAATAATCAAGCAGTTCTTTTTTAAGACGCATGTTATCAATCTTTACACATACTTCTATCCTGCTGTGCAGGTTGCGGTTCATCCAGTCTGCTGAACCAATTAATACTTCTGCATTATCATCTTTACCAAAAATAAAAATGCGTGTATGTTCAAGGTAACGGTCAACCAAACGCTTTACAATTATATTTTCACTTAACCCTTCAATGCCTGGTTTAAGGCAACAAATACTGCGTATTATAAGATGTACCTGTACGCCTGCGTTGGATGCATCATACAAAAGCTTAATTATATACGGCTCTTCAAGATTATTTATTTTTATCCTGATTAAAGCTTCTTCACCATTCGCAGCTTTAGCAATCTCAGCATCAATTAATTTTTTAAAATCTTCATACAGGTTAAACTGCGATACCAATAATTTTTCAAATTTGATTTTTGCCTTTGCATCTAACTTGTTTTCTTTTAAGTAATCAAGTAAAAGAATCAGTTCATTTATGATTGCGGCATTGCTTGTCATTAAAAGATGATCTGTATAAAACTGTGCAGTGGTTTCATTAAAATTACCTGTGCTTATTATTGCATAATATGACTGATGTTTATCAATTTGCTTTTTAACCAGCGCAACTTTTGAATGTACTTTAATATCAGCTTTGCTGTAAACTATTTTTACACCGGCCTGCTTCATCAATTTACTCCAGCGTATATTATTTTCTTCATCAAACCTTGCTTTAAGTTCAATAAAAACGGTAACATTTTTACCGTTTTTTGCAGCGCTTATCATAGCATTCACAATATGAGATTCTGCTGCTACGCGATATAATGTTATGGATATATCTGTAACCGAAGAGTCAACCGCTGCCTGGTTAAAAAATGCCAGCACAGGATTGTACGACTGGTAAGGCAGATGAAGTAAAATATCTTCCCTGGCAAGCACATTAAAAATATCACCGCTGTTTAAAACTTCATGCAGTATTAAAGGCTTGCGTTTTTTATATTCAAGGTCTTTGTTAAACTGCGGAAAAGATGAAAGGTCTTTCAGGTTATGATAACGTGCACCTTCAAACATCTCATCAAATTTTAAATTAAATGCTGATGCAAGAAAGAGCTGCACATTATGCGGCATATTGCCTTCATATAAAAACCTTGATGGCGCACCGAAATCTCTTTTACTTAATTGCTTCTCAATTTTTTGTAAAAGATCACCGGTATATTCTTTATCCAAACCTAATTCTGAATCACGGTTCAGCTTTATGCTGTACGCACCAATAATCTGCATGTTTGGAAAAAGATGGCTTAAATTTTCACGTATAATATCATCAATAAAAATTACATATTCAATGTTGTTTTGTGGCTCAAGCACAAAAAAGCGCTGCACTTTTTGGGAAGGAATATTTATTACAGCATGGGTTAAAGTAAGCTTTTCTGAATCCTGCAAAGTAACAAGCATATATAACCTGTTGTTTTCAGGAATAAATTTTTGCGCAATATTTCCGTCTAAGATTATAGGTTGTATAAAAGATAAAATCTCTGACAAAAACAATTCTCTTATCTCTGCTTTATGTGCTTCAAGTATTGGCTCATTATAATAAAATACTATTTCGTTTTCCTGTAGTGCAGGTATGATTTCTTTTTTTAAAATTTTACCAAACAGGTTAAGGTGCATGTTTATTTCCTGCTGCACTTTTGAAAGTATATCTTCATCAACTGCAGGGGTTATTTGCTTTTGAGTTTTTTTCCCAAGGTTTGATATGGCAAGAATATAAGGATAACGCACCCTGAAAAATTCATCAAGATTGGATGAAAAAATAGCAAGGAATTTTATGCGCTCATATAATGGGACAGATGTATTTGCTGCTTCCATAAGCACACGCAGGTTAAAACCAAGCCAGCTTAAATCACGATTATTAAACATAATACTTATAGTGGCAAAGATGATGTTGAGCCACCCGTAACTGTTTGTGTTTTATTAAAAAATAAAACGGCAATAGCAAACGCAGCTACTGATATTACAAGACCTATCATAAAAATGTAATAGGCAATACGTATGAGCCTATATTTTCTGCCCAACACAACACCAAGCATATAAATATCTTTTATTAAAGAACCGTATAAATAATCCGGGTCTTTCATCATTCTGCGCATGGCTGCATCATACTTCTCAAACGGCACCTTATAAAAATTACCAAAGAATAATAAATTGGTTTTTTTGTCAAGCACATCCTGCTCAGAAAAATTACCCCTGGAAACTTTCGGTCTTGTGGCAAGTATAGATAGCACGATGGTTACTACTGCTACAAGTAAAAAAAATATAGTTGGAATAATAAGTGCCGGTTCCTCTTCCAGCTTGCGCAAAAGCACACCAAGTATTACTGATATAATAATTGAGTTTACAGATATAAGAATGTTTGCTTTGTGGTCTGCCATATCACTCAGCTTAAGATGATTTTCTGAAGTTAACCGCAACATAGTTTGAATACCTTTTGTGGTCAGCGAATTAGCATCACTGATTGTAAGATCATCTTCTTTATTATTTTCTTTTATTTTCTTTTTAATCTTCTTCATGTTTTCTTTTCTCTTTTCGTCTAACAAATCTTTGCAATAGGTTGTATAAAAATGAATGTCCTTTAATACTTCCATCGATTTTGCAGCCCATTCATGTTCTGAAATTTTTTCCACTCTCAAATTATACTCTTCAAATACTCTTTGATTAGCCTTCTTAAATTCTTTTGTACCGAGATGGTATACGTCTGCATCACAAAGTATTTCCTGCAAAAGATCTTTAGGATTACGCGGCATTTTTGTTGCTATGATACAAGCTTCAATTTCAGGTACCAGTTCTTTATCAGCTTCGTCATATTTGTGCATAAACTCTTTCATGATCTCCACGCTTTTTTCTTCGTGCCCATGAAAGCCCGGAGTATATAAATGTCCTGTATCATGAAACCATGCTGCTATATATAATGTAAGCATCTGAGGATCGCTTAAATTATAATGCGCTGCAATTTCATTTGTTTTATGCACAACCGATTCTGTATGCTGCAGGTTATGAAAAACAAGCTTGCTGTTCGGGTGCTTTTCAAAAAGGTTTTTTACATAATCTTCTGCAGTCTTATATATACTGTTCATTGCCATACAACTTTTTAAAACGATATATTAAATTTAGTACCAAGTGAAAAGTTGAACAATTTATCTTCTTTGGAAAAAGCAATGCTGCCTGTAAGCAACACATAATTATACGCTGCATAATAAAACCCGGCACCATAATCATTATGCCATTTCTGTGAATGCACATATCTTAACCATACTCTTCCAATTTCATCAAAACCAAGCAACCCAACTTCACCAGGCAATAAATATGCATTCGACTGAAACAATTTAACCCTTATTTCAGCGCTGCCATAAGCAAGTGAAGTTCCTGAAAAACGTTCACTTCTAAATCCTCTTAGAAAATTGTTAGCACCAAGATTAAGCAACTGGAAATATTCATAGTGATTGCTGTAAATATGCGCCGCTCCTAATTTTACTATAGTTACCAGTTTTGCCGGATCAGTAAGCGCAGCATGCACTTCCATATTTGAAGTTAAGCTGGTAAAAGAATGACTATTATTTGATACGCCACCAAGTGAAGTAAACGTAGTAAGCCAGTTAATACCACGTGTTGGCATCAATACATTATCAAAGTTATTTATTAAGATAGAGAGCTTGCCTCCAACATAAGTTTTTTGTGAAAATACATCTGCAGAATCAAGCCCAACCAGTGCGGGCTTACCTAGAATGCGCGTATTATTATCTTCAAATTTATTCCAATAATAATATACAACAGGCCCGGCAGATATATGTAAAACTGAATTGAATCTTTTGCGAATCAACGCATCTGTTTCTGTGTAATTATATCTTACCCTGTAAAAATCTGTGCTTTTATTATCATCAATCTTTGTGTTATTACCGGCGCCAAAATAATAGTTCAGTACAGGGTTAACGATAGTTGAATTAACAACCACATCTTCTTTACCAAATACATGATTAAACTCACCTGAATAATTTACCTGGTAAGTAGTGTGGCCTGGCGCAAATAATACAGAAAGCTTTTGCTCTGTTGCATAAGGTGCTTTTCTAAAGCCATATGTTCTTCTTAAAAAACCAAAGCCGGTAATAAAGCCATCATTTGAATTAACACCAAGAATAAGATTGGGAAAACGGTTCAAATTATATTCATAATCTGATGGTTCAAACTCGTTTATCTTAGGGTCACCTGAAGTGTGTATTTTAGAATTGCGGGGATGAATTACAAGATTTTTTTCTGTATTAAGGTCATATATATAATTGTTCGTTCTGCCGTTAATATCAAATGTATCTTTTCCCTTACCGCCGATGATCCTCAGCCTGATTGAAGAATGAACAGTTGAATCAATCTTAAAAAAATCATTATCATTCAAGCCATATAAACGAATCTCTTTTGTAACAGCGGGGTCAAATGTGCGCCTGTACATAAGAGAAGTTGTATCAAGCGTTTTTTTACTGCGCTTATATACATCAACATTTAAGCTGTCATTTATATTATATACATGAAAATATTCTTTGTCATTGGTGCCTATTACATCTACTTTCTTACTTAAAAAATGATAATACTTCATTGCTTTTACAGGCAGTGAATTTCTTCTCGTTTCTAATTTTTGTATCAACCTGTCTCCGTTAATTGCTGCAATCTCAGGCGGCATTTTATGTATAGCCGCTGATATTACTGTATCCGTTTCTCTTGCATTAAAATCTGCAATAGTTTGTTGCCAGGTATTTTTATCAAGCCCGTTTAAAACATAACGGTCAAAATGCCTTTGAATGTAGTTGAATTGTTTTTGATTTTGGATATTGTTCCTAAATCCTTTTAAGAAAGGCAACAACCTGAAAGAGGCAAGCCTCAGCAATAAACCATCAGAATAAAAAAATGCCTGGTCTCTATCCCGCGGAATAGCATAATACAATTTTCCTTTATCCGCAGTGCCGATTGATCCCCATTTCCACTGATCTTCATCACGGTCATAATCGCCGATAAATATATCAAGCAGCCGTGCTCTTAAAACTTCCTGCTGATCTATACGGTTATCATTATTTTCAATCAGCCTGTCAAATAATTTAGATGTACTTATTGCATTCTCTCCATTAAAAGTTGGCTCTCTTTCTTCAAGCATAACAACCTGGTTAGAAAACTTTGAACGGTAAACACCTAATGCCGGGTCATTAGCTACATAAAATAATTGCGGTGCAGCTTCAGGCACATTAACTGCATGTGCAAGATCAGCAATGGCAAGCGGCGCATAAGGATGTGAAGCAGAAATCATATTCTGAACAATTGGTTTTGCAACTATGCCACGCTGGTTTTGCGGCAACACTAATACAGGGTTTTTGTTGATGCTTCTTAACATCCATTCTTTATCATTTTTATCAGTAAGCCGTAAGGTTACAGTTTGCTTGCCGCCACCTATGCCATCAATAGTAAAACCGCCGTTTTGTTTCTTCACATCAAACACTTTCATTTGTACCGGTGTTGCCCATTCTTTCCTGTAATTATTACCGAGAAAAAATCTTTTTAAAGAAGAAATACTATCATATTCAGGATGCACTTTGGCAACTACCTGCCCATTTAAACCTGCCTGAACCTGTGATTGTACAAGCGTTGATTTAACAGTATCAATATTGTTCTTTTGCAGGTTTGAAAAGTTAACCAGCGTACTGTCATAAGCATGTACAACAGAATCTCCATACACAGTATAATAAGAAAAATTTACATTTTTATTGGTTGAAACGGTAAGCACCATAAAGCCATATTGCTGTTTGCCAAACAAAAGATTTTTATTACGCCCAACCCTTGTTTTGTTTGTACCTGCACCACTGATTACGTAATAGCTTGAAGAATCTTTTATAAGCTGAAGGTTATGCTCATGGCCAGCAAGATAAATTACATTTGAGTGTTGCTTCAATACACTTTGCAACTGGTCAATCATGTTGGCGTAAGTAGGATGCGGCAAATCCTGCGGTGTGCCAAAAACGCCTCTTGTGATTGGATAGATTGAACCGATAACCGGCAACGGAATATACCAGTGCGGCTTTGCATCAGTAAACGGGAATATATATTGTTTTAAAGTGAAATAACCACCATGAATACCGTAACTTTTTAAGGGATGATGTTCTGCAAATAATATAAGCTTGTTTGAATTTTTGGTAAGCATATCATCAAGAATAGCAATTGCCTGTTCTCTTGTTTTTGCATCGCAATCAGATTCAACACCAGGCTTATCATATTTATGCAGCCACCACTGGCTATCCATCACGATCATTACAACGTCTTTATTAATATCAATTTCAACCGGGCCCGGGCAACCACCTTTTGGAAAAAACTCTACATTCTTGTTTGCGCCGGAAGTATCAACATATAACTGTTCACGCTTAATGGCTTCCCATCCATCTGCACGCATTGCATCCCAATCATGGTTGCCCGGGATAAAATACACTTTTGCCTTGGTACCAAGCGCAATATCAATCTGCGAATCCAATACCTGTCTTCTTATATCATAAGTTTTTAACGCATTATCAGGCAAACCGGTATAATACAAATTATCACCGATGTATAATATGGTTGTCTTGTCATCAAGCGGTACCGTTTTTTTTGCGGCTGAAACTACATAATGCCTGTCGTGGCCATTTGCATCTTTTTTAAAAGAACCTGCATCGCCAATAACAACAATGCGTGCCTCCACAGTATCGCTTTGAGAATATGCATTTAATGAAAATAAAATAACAGCGGTCAGCAACACAAATCCACACTTCATTCATTTCATTTTTTATGCTTTATTACAAGAATATCAGCAGTACCATGCTTTCCGCCAGATTCATTAGAGATAAGCAAATCTCCTTTTGGCGTGAACGCTATACCTTCAGGTTGATTATACAAAGAAGGCCTTAAATTATATGCCTCTTCTATATTGCCTTTTTTGTCAGCAATTACCAGTTCATTATTAACAGAAGCTAAAATAAAAAGTTTATGTGTTAAAGGATTTATAGCTGCCGCAGAAGGTTTAAATTTTACTTTGATGGTATGATTTTCATCATCATATTGTTTTATATAAATCTTGTAAGGACCATCTGAATATGTTTTAGTTGCAATGTCAAATGCACGTGTGCTTACTGTGGTTTTTTTGTCTTCTGCACAATTCTTACATACTAAGATTAATTTTTGCAAAGCACTGTCATAATATAATGTTTCAAATTCATTTTTCCCGTTACTATTAATAGTGTAATTAGTAACATATATTGAATCTTTCGAACTGAAATCTGCACTTATAATATCGCCATTGCTTGCCAGTATGTAAAACGTACTGTCAATTCTTTGCAGATCTTCATAATCATGATTGCTGCCAAACTTCCATTTTTGTACAAGCACATTTCTATCCGGGAAAATTTTATATAAAGAACCGGTAGCATCGTTTATAGCAAACACGCTGGTATCTTTCGGGTAATAAATAATTCCGGAAATCTCGCTTAATTCATCAGGCAAAAATATTTTTACAGGACGCTCAAGATCATAACCGGTTGGAGACTGGTATCGTGGATTGGCAATGCATGAAACGCAAAACATAATTATTATAAAGGCATAAATATGTAGAGCATTAAAGCGGGTTGCCTGCATAAAAACGCAAATTAATTTATGTAGATTAAACAGCGCAAAATTAACTAATGCGAAAGTAACGCAGATTAAAAGGTATAGAAAAATTGAAGAATCATTCGTTATATATAAGCATAGTCACTTAAGTACTCAAAGTTGGCAGTGAGCTTTCCGTTTTTTAAAACAGTTGCATTTTCTATAATGGTGCTGCCACCTTTTATAAGATCAGCAAGTATATATTTAATCAGCTGTTCGCCGAAAAAACGGCTTGCATCTCTGGGCAGTTCGTTAGGCAGGTTACCAACAGCCATCATATCAACACCTGTTTTTAAATAGGGTTTTGTTTGCGTACCGGTTATTTTATCAACGCCATAAACAGGATTATTCATAGTGCAATCACCAAGGTTGCAGGGAATACTTCCACCGGCATCGTCTGTTATATCTGCAATGGTTTGTATGCGCCAGTCATTTCGTTTTAAATCATCTATTGCAAAAAGCCGCGGAATATTCGTATCCCAATAAACACCGTTCATTAAAACATCCGTTTGAAAAGCATACGACAAAAAAAGACATTTATAATTTTCAGGATGTGCATGAAAATCTTCTCTTGAATAATTTTTATTTTTTTTATGCTGATACAACGATGAACCTTTCAGATGTACATATACAGGATAATCAAATTCACGTGAAAGATAATCATCAGGTTCAGCTTCCTGAACGTCCATCAGGTTCATAACTTCTATAATACCATGTGCCACACGGCCATTGCCGGTAACTGCAATTTTTATATGAGGAAGTTTAAGGCCGAAATAAGTATGTATCAGTTCACGATAATCTTTTTGTTTGAAAACATGGTCTAATGTAAACGCTTTTGTTCTGTTTCCATAAGCCATTATACCATTGTGCGCACCTACAATACCGGCAAAAAAACCAAAACCGATGATGCGTTGTCCATCTGCATGTTCAAGGCATTCATAATCTATTAAAGTGATTTGCTTATCGACCATTGCCTGCATTAGCTTTTGATTAGAAGGCTGCTTCTTTTTTGTATGAGAAAAAAAGAGGTAGGTTTTATCAGCGATCAGCATATTAACCGGCACTTCTTTGATGCCTAACAACAAACTGCATTCACTTAAATTTTCTTCTAAAACAACACCTGATTGCTCATACTCACTATCACTATAACAACGATGCTTTGATGGCTGCACGATGATTTTACAATCAATATTTTTTAATAACCAGCGGCATTGCGAAGGTGTTAATGCAACGCGGTTATCTGCCGGAATTTTTCCTTCTCTTATCAAACCAATTACAAGCATCATTTAAATTAAGCACGGCAAAGAAACAGGGAATACATGGTATAATAAAATTGATGGTTATGGATAGTAAGTATAATATTCCTGTAGAATTTTTTTACGTAATTATGTCACAAGCTCTGGTTATTTCATTGATTGAAATTGTACAAGTTGCAAAGAAAAGTCTTTAGATTTCGGGATTGTTGAATCCTGTAATTCATTAAGCTTTGAGTTTAATAAAAATACTTTTCCATTCATAATTGTTACAGTAGATGGCTGTGCAAATCTATCTTCAGCAGAAGTAGCCCCTTTCAATTCTGCACTCACCCAGTTATTATTGCTTGATAATTCAAGTGCTTTATTTGCACCTTTATTCTGACTAATGACAAGGTCGTTCCCATTCATCAATATACCATCGGCACCGGGTATAAACATCTTAAGCTTAACTTTTGTAATTTTTGAAGGATCATTAATGTCCACTTTCAGCAAATACCCGTTTGTATCATTTACTGTAAGTAAAAAACCAAGTGGATTATATACAATTCCGTTTAACCCAATTTCTTCAGATTTAAATAAGTCACTTGTAGCAAACACCGAAGGTTTTTCATTTGTATCAATTTTATAAATAACAGGAGAATAACTGTCAGTTACATAAATATTGCCTTTGTTGTCTAATGTAAGATCATTACCAAAATGCTTTCCCTGGTATAAGCCTGAAAGATCAATGTCAGCCACTTTTTTACCATTGTTTAAATCAATACCGATAAGGCGTATCATTTTCTTCAGCGTTGACGAATCACTGTATTTACTATACAACTTATTAGGGTCACTGGCAAGCACCCATAAGCGATTCTTTTTATCATCAATCTTCATCCCGAAAGTTGACTTAAGGGAACTATCCTCGTAAAAGGTTTTATAGTTGCCTTTATTATCCACCTTACCAATAGTTCCTGTTCTTACGGAACTAACAAAAAATACATTCTCTTTATTATAAAAAACAGTGCCTTCAGGATACAGGTGCGGCATTTGAAATGTAATACGTTCTGTTTGAGCAATGGTGTGTAAGCAAATCATGCTGCAAACAACACTTATAAAAAACCGGCTTTTAAGCATACAATTATTTTTATTTATTTATTGAATCCAACAGATTTATCTGGGGTTACACTATAAATCACACCATTCGCATCATCAGAAATATATAAAACACTCTTCGGTGATATTGCCATCCCCGCCGGTCTTCCAAACCTTGACTTTCCATCCGCACTTAAAAAACCACTAAAAAAATCTTCGGCCCCAACAGGCTGGCCATTCTTAAAAATAATGCGTTGTACTTTAAAGCCAACAGGCGGCTCTGCATTCCATGAGCCATGCCAGCATACGAGTGCATCGTCCTGGTAATCTTTAGGAAAGCCGGTTGCTTTGGTAAGAAATTTAAAATCAATAGGAGCGCTATGTGCAGGAAAAAGCATCACTGCCGGTACGGTTGTTTTAGCATAAGCTGCTTTAGTTCCCCCTAAAGGATCTTCCCTTGTTTCATCTACCTGTTGCTTATCATATACCTGAGGCCAGCCATAATCACCACCATCAACAATACGGTTTAATTCTTCATGGGGCATTGTATCTCCACGCCAGTCTTCGCCATTATCGCATCCCCACATTTCTTTGGTTTGTGGCTGCCAGTCAAAGCCAATAGTATTACGCAGCCCCCGGGCATAAATTTTTCTTGTCCACTTTGCAGGATCAACCTGGACAATAGTAGCGTTTTCCCCATTCGTTTCTTTGCAATCATTACAGTTGCTGCCAACAGATATATACAGCATACTGTCAGGCCCGAATGAAATAACCCTGTTGTCATGCTGACCACCGTCCGGCAGGTCTTTTATTAAAGTTTCTGTATCAGATAATGTACCGTCAGGGTTCATTTTTCCGCGCTTTAATTCTTTGCTTGAGCATAAGTATAAATAACCATCATGAATGGTAATGCCATGCACATCTGTAAACATTGTCCATACAGCTACCAGGTTATCAAACCTGCCGTCATTGTCAGTATCGGAAAGCATAAGTACATCGTTCTGATCCCTGCGGGTAACATATAAGTTACCGGCATCAGACACAACCATCATTCTTGGCTTACCTAATCCTGTGGCAGCAATGCCAACTTTAAAACCTGAAGGAGTTTTAATACGCGTAACCAGGCTATCACGGAAATCTTCAGACTGCGGGTAGTAGGTATGCACAACTGCTGCGGTTGGCGTTTTTGATGGCAATCCTTTTTGCCCCTGTACATTTGAAAATAACAGGCATGCAATACATAAGTACATAAACAGGCCGGAACACTTCATTTTCAGCATATCAAAAAATTTAAGATTATTGTAATCTGACAATTGCAAACTGTGTGCAGCTTTTATTTTATTATGCAGGCGTAACAGCTGCACATAAATTGGGGAAGCATTGAAACCTGGTTGTACATCCGGTTCCTCTGTTTAAGTAAATCAGGGTTTAAAGGCGTCTGCAGGTTGAACGTAGCTTCTCTAAGACAAACCTGTTATTTCAAATCTTTTAAATAGGCAAGGCTTTGCGGGACCTGTTCCACTGATCTTGAAGACTCATCTTCAATAAAATAATGTTTTACGCCGATCTTCTTCGCTTCTTGCATGATGGCTGCAATGTTTACATCTCCCTGCCCTAACACCACGTTGCTTTCTTCATCGGCATGGCCATCCTGGCTGTCTGGAGTGCCGGGCTTACGGTCTTTAAGATGCAGCAATGTAAAACGGTTTGAATATTTCTTAAGCAATGTAACAGGGTCTTGTCCCGGTTGTTTTACCCAGAACACATCCATTTCAAAGTTTACATATTCTGGGTCTGTATGCTGAACAAGGTAATCAAACAGGGTTCCGTTTTCATACGGCCTGAACTCGTAGCCATGTGTATGATAGCAAAAACTTAAGCCATTTGCTTTTGCCAGTTTGCCTGCTGCGGTAAAAACATCAACCGCTTTCTTCGCATCATCAATAGTAAACGTATCACTGTTATGCGAAATCCAGAAGCATACAATATACTTTGCACCAAATGCTTTTGCCTCGTTAACAGCTGCCTGCGGGTTTGCTGCCAGCGAATCAAAATTGGCAGCAACACCAACCATAGTAAGACCGTTTTGAGCAAGCAGTTTTTTATATTTATCCATGGGCAAACCATACGTGCCGCCGCCTTCAATTTCATGTACATTCCAGCTTTTTATTGTAGCCAGTGTGCCCGGCACATCTGTTTTAAACTGGTTGCGTAAACTATACAATTCAAGACCTATTTCCTGTGCATGCAATAATTGTGATGTGAAGAAAAACAGAGCTACGAATATGATTGATTTCATATGGCTGATTGAAGGATGAAGATAGCACTGAAGTTTTACTTTAATATAGTGTTATTATATCCTGATAGTTACAAATTTACAAAGCCGGGAAATGTCCCCGGCTTTGTAAACCATATATATCTATATAAACTACTCAATTATTTAACCGGTGGCGTTGTACCCGTACCATTTGTTGGTGGTGTAACGGTAGTTCCGCTTGAAGCAGGAGGCGTTGTGCTGGTACCATTCATCGGCGGTGTTACAGTAGTTCCGTTTAATGGAGTGCTCGTACCATTTGAACCGTCAACAGGTGTTGTGCTGTTTAAAGGCACAGTGTTATTTACCGGCGGCACCGTGTTTGTTGAGTTTAACGGCGTGGTAGTATTACCGTTGTTTAACGGGGTACTGTTTGTACCGTTTGTTGGCGGATTAATAGTGTTCCCGTTTGTACCGTTTACTGAAGAGTTGTTGGTGCCATTGGTAGGCAAAGAGCTGTTTAAATCTGCAGGCGTAGTATCCCGGGTTGAAACTACTTTATTAAATCCTGTTAATGGCTTTGCATTGCTGACTGTTGCGCATAAAGCTGTACAAACAACAATTGCGTAAAAGGTTGATGATACTTTTTTCATAAATTTTATTTTACACAAGAATGCCAATAAATATGCCTGAGATTTTAAATACTGATTTTAATTGTAAACGCATTCTTAAATTATGCTCCTGGTTCAGTGGGCGGTAAGAAGCTTAAGCTCCGCATTGCAGAAAATATAGTTTTTGTGTTTATGAAATATTTTTTAATTTAGTAACCGCTTTAAGAACTGCTTCTCTTTAACACCAATATCCTCTCCTTATTCAAACTACAGTTTTTTTATTTTTTGGGTTGATACTGAAAGGCAGGATAACTCGATAGTTATCTCTTAGCCTAAGAATCGCATTTCACTGGCTGAAAAACGCATTTCATTGGCTGAGAACCGCATCTCATTGTTTGAGAATCGGATCTCATTGTTTGAGAATCGCATCTCTTAGCTTGAGAATCACATCTCACAGCCTGAGAACCGCATCTCATTGTTTGAGAATCGCATCTCTTAGTTTGAGAATCGCATCTCTTAGTTTGAGAATCGCATCTCATTGTCGAAAACAGCCATCTGTGGGTTTGAGGCAGGCATCTTATCCTTAAAAACAGCCGTTTTACGGCGAAAATCAAACATGGATTTTCTAAACAATCATATGTAATAATTAAAAAAACGATTATGAATTTAAATCAAACCGCAAAAAACAACATGTACAAAGCGGTGCTTACTTTTTTAAGCAACAATGCAAAAGCCTTCGGCGGCTTTAAGCGCCTGGCAACAGCCATCACTACATTTATTGCCAAGAACCAAACGCTTGACGGTTACATCAGCCAGCAGGCCGGCACCAGCACCGGTTCTACCGGTACAAAAAGCACGCTTTTTACTGCTATGTGCGCCCTTGTTGTAAAAGCTGCCCGAAAGGCGCTGGTGTATGCCGTTGACCAGGACGATGAAACCATGCAGGCTTTGTTTAACGTGCAGCTGCACGATTTTGAAACCACCGGCACTGCGGCACTTGCCAAGATTGAAAACATTTATGCCGGCCTGCGACCGCTCAGCGGCCTGCTGGATGATTACCGCGTTACTGCAGATGATATTATGGCTATTGGCAGCGCTGTTACTGCTTATGAAGCCGCCGCCGGAACGCCGCAAAATGCAAAGGCAGCCGCCGAAGCCGGTACCAAAGGCATTACCGCCACCATTCCGCTGATTGATAAAACGCTGGATGTAATGGATGACCTTATTATTCATGGTATGGATGATGAGCCTGAGCTGGTGAACATATACCGAAAAGTGCGCCGCATAGTGGTGTTGGGCACACACCACACGGGTTTGATGGCTACCGTTAATGATGCTGCCGGCAACGGCATTGAAGGTGCCGCCATGCTGGTGCAGGAACTGAAGAAAAAAGCCATGAGCGATATTCTGGGTGTGGCAGATATTGAAAGCATGCTGCCCGGCATGTACCACGTAATTTTTTCTGCCGATGGTTACGCGAGCCAAACACAGATACTTAAAATTGAACAGGGCAAAACGTTAACGGAAGAAGTAGTGATGGTGAAGGAAGTGAAGTGATGGATTACTGCTAATTGATTAATCAAAGACCCGCTGCGAGGCGGGTTTTTTTGGTACAGGCAATGAAGTAAGCTATATTACTCAAGTTATGGTTTGTGTCTGCACTTTACTTTATTTTTAATAATAACATTCCAAACGTGAAAACGATTTCCTTTTTAATAATAATCTTTTATCTGTTAATGACTTTTGGATGTCAGGAGCAATCTATTGATTTAGGTAAAGGATACAAATTAAATGAATTGGGCAGCTTCCATGATTTAGGAGTTACAAATTATAACAAAGACGTTCTAATTAAAGGTCAGATTTTAGAATACTATTTTGATTCAACTTTTATAATTGTAATTCAAAAACCAAGAGATAGTTTTATAAGTATTAAACATTTACCCTACAATGAATATACTAAAGAATTTGAAAAAAATAAACTTCAATTATATTGGATTGTTGAAAAAAGAAAAAAACTTGTTTTCGATACATTAACTCACAAATATTCTAACATTGTTGGTCCATTTAAAGACAATGATTATCAAAGTAAGTTGAAAGAACTTAAAGTATCCCGATTGCCGGTGTTCAAAAAACTTAGTAGATAATTTAGTTTTAAATATATTATGAAAGGCTTTTCAAACTTCCAACGCCTTGGTTTGTGTTCGCACGAACCAACAAATTAAACTTAACTCATTATTCCTGTTTCATTCAGTCACAAAAGTTAAGCAACCTATACTTGTGCAGACGAGAATTTTTTTAATTACTGTTACAACGTTTTTAGAAATATTTGAATCAGTGTAAAAAATTATTATTTTCCCCAACCTTTAGTGAGCCGGGATTGTATATGATATTGTAACTTGTTTGAAATTTTATTTATCCTTAATAATTACGTATGAAAAAAATTTTATTTCTGCTTTTTCTGGTTTCTTTTATTTGTATTGCGGGTAAGCCGCAAACAAATGTTTCAGGAAATATTACAGCCAACACTACCTGGACAAAAGCAAACAGCCCTTATACGCTTGTAGGTAATGTTGGTGTGCCAAGTGCTTATACACTTACAATTGAGCCGGGTGTAACGGTACAGCGTTTAAATGATTACCAGCTATTTATTAACGGCGCCGTTAAAATTAATGGTACTGTTACAGATAGTATTGTGTTTGCGGATTTTGACAAACTCGATAACCTATCAAAGTATTTTATAGAATTTCAAAAGAGTACACTGGATAGTTCCAGCCTGCGCTTTGTAAGCTTTCAAAATGCTCCTGGTGATAGTACTTATTATATTGGTTTAAATGAAGGTAATAAGGCAACTCAGGCCAATGCAAATTCCGGCTCCTTTCATATTGCCCGTTCTAATTTAAGCCATGGTTATGTTGAGGCAAATGATAATCAGGGTATTGGAAATATGGATATTGACAGTTGCTTTATTGTTGTTTGTCATATAGACCAGCAGTTTTATGCTGAACAAATTAATATATCTAATTCACAGCTTTATGCATGTTACATTCCAAGTTCAATGACTGATAAAACCAATTTTTTTAATTGCTATCTCAACGGAATTAATATGCCTCAACAAGGCAGTTTTATTTTCTCAGATTGTACAGTAGAGAACAGCAGGTTAGGCAGTGGTTTATTTACTTCTCCACCTGCGTATGGTTTTGTTACAATTAATAATTCAACTTTTAGAAACACATCACTTGCCGGTGAAGAAACTGTTTTTAAGATAATAAATTCAAGCTTTACTATTACTAATAAAATTTATAACCTGGATAATACTGAGAGTAAGTATTTAATCAGTGGCGGCAGGATAGTTATGTTAAATTCCAACCTGGCTGATAGCTCAAGCTATAACGTCAGCGGAATTGAATTAAATCAAGTAACCGCTGCCGCAAACGACACGATTAATCATAATCAATTTTACAACTTTTATGATGCAGTAACTGTAAATGACTTTCCTGCTATAAAGCTGGACTCTAATAATTTTTTTACGGTTGGCAGGTATGACATTGTAAACAACACCTCCCAGAATTTTTCTGCTTTGTATAATTATTTTCAGCTAAAAGACGGCCAAACTATTGACGATGTAATTTATGATCAAAAGGATGACTTATCTCTTGGCCTTGTTACTTATACGCCATATTCTTCTGGTCCGGGCGTACTTGCTGTTAACCTGTTAAGCTTTGCTGGCAATGTGGTTGAAAACACTATTAAATTAAGCTGGCAAACAAGCAAAGATGTGGATGCTTCAAGTTTCATTATCGAACGTAAAACAAATAATGAATTTATACCGGTTGGAAATGTATTATCAAATAGTAAGAGTAGTATTACAAACTATTATTTTACTGACCAGGCACCTGTTACCGGAACAAATTATTATCGCCTTAAGATGATAGATGCTGATGGAAGAAATATTTACAGTTCAACTGTTGCTATTAAATATTTGAACAATGAAAGAGATTTTATTTTATATCCAAACCCGGCGAGTTCTTACGTGTTTATTAAATGTGCAGTTTTAAACAACGATACACAATTGAAAATTGTAGACGCCGCAGGAAAGCAAATAAAAACTGTAATTGCAACAAAGGGAAGTTCACAAATAAAAATAAATTTATCAGGTATAAGTAAGGGCTTGTATAAAGTAACCTGGCAGGATGATACAAAGAAGGAAAGCAAGACATTACTGATTCAATAAGTATCAATATATTCTGCATCAAAAGGCATAAGTATTTATGCCTTTTTGTTTTTAAGCATCATTCCGCAAAGCGAACATGCATGTTTTATACGCTTGCTGATTTAGCGCATTTAAATATTTATTAGATAGCAGCTTTACAGGTTTATAAGTTCCTGGTTAACCAATCACCTTTATTTATTATCATGCTGAATGCATTCCAGTATTTATCACCAACCAGGAAGGAGCCTATGCTGTTTGTGCCGATAACAAAACCGGTTTTTTCATAACACCGGATGGCGGCTTTGTTTTGCTCAAATACATATAGTTCAATTGTTGTAGCCTGTAGTTGTGTGAATGCATAATTTACGAGTTCGTTCATCACCTGTTGACCAACGCCTTTACCGCGGCCTGACGGGTCAATAATCAATTTATCAACCTTGAAATTATTATCTCCTGACCTTATAATTTCTGCATGGCCAATCACATGATTTTCTTCAATGTCAATAACATTAAATGAATAACTGTTTGCATCATTAAGATAGCGTTCTAACTGATCTTCTGTAAGCGGGAAAGAAAAATAATGACCTGCAATAGTAATCAGCGTTTCGTTACTATCAATCCATGCAATCATTCTTTTAAAATCCTGTTGCGTGAATGGTTCAAGTTTTATCATTATTATGTTAACGGTTACTCAATAATACAATCAAATATGTGCTTTTATTGTTAAAGCTTCAGCAGTTTAATTAAGCAACTGCTCTAAGCGAAGTTTGCGATTTCGCTTGTTTTATCCTGAAGTTTTAAACTTCATTTTGTTTTGTTAGTATAAAATAAAAGTTTCAACTTTTATTTAGAGGGTGTTGTTAAAAGATGATTGAAAGTAACAGATGCATGGCTACCGGATAGAAGCGCATACCCCGCTGAAGGTTTGCGTGCGTTGGCTTTGTGGCGGAGTAGCAGCGAATAGCCGGTGCTGCTGTTGATACATGTACAACTGCTGACAGCCCCAAAAAAATTCATAATGAAAGCCAGGGACTTTAAACAAATTAACTATGCAAATTTTTATTCATTTTAGTTACTTGCTTTACATTGCATTACTTGCATACCTGATTAAAATGTACAACAACAAAAATTTTTTGCGCTACCTGTTTTGTTTTCTTGCTGTATTAATATTTGCACTTAAAGTAAGTGCCCAAAGAATTGTATATCATGATAAAGACCCGTTCAGTCATATTGAAACCACCACAACAGATTACAATGCCTTAACCGGGAACAGCTTAGCGTTTACAGCATTCCACGAAACAGATAATAAAATTATTGATACCCTTTATCTCACTTTTAGTGTGCCTGCTGCAAACGATGCAAAAAGCATTGCAGATACATCAACCGGCTTTTGCGAGATATTACTTAAAGACAAACAGGTTTGTTCCGGGTTATACGCCGGGCAGTTAAGTTATACATCGGGAGGCATTCAAAGACATGCTATTACTTATTACTTCAGCAAAGCATGTTACAGTAAACTGCTTGCGCAAAACGCAACTGCTGTTAAACTTTCTTTGCGTGGCAAACACTTGGGTCTGTTTCAGATAGATGCAGATAAACAAGGCAAGATTGCAGATGCGCTTAAATTAATTTTAACCAACACAGGCACTTAATATGAGCACCTATAACCAAATGAATGAAGCTTTAAACATACATTCAATGCTTTGGTGTTTATTTATGAGCAAGCGTATGAGCAGATATTAAAATGATAACAAGATCATATAAAGAATGAGCGATAATAACAGGTATAATATTTTTATAACGGTTATAATAAAGCGCAAATAAAACACCTAACAATACCGGCCCGATAACATTTAATACCGTTCCGTAGCCAATATGAAATAACCCAAAAACAACAGAGGAAATAATTACGGGAACATAACTGTTTTTAAAGAACAGTTGTAACCGTGAAAGCAGATACCCTCTAAACAATAATTCTTCCACAATACCCGCAGTTATTGCTGTAAAAATTAAAAGCAGCGTGTTGCTTTTTAATATTTGTATCAGCAGCAAATACCTGTCACTCTGCCGTGGGTGTAAACCTGCCGCTTTTACGAGTACACCTAAAACTGTTACCATAATTATCGCAATTGCAAATATTGCAAGCACAGACAAAGTGTAAAAAATAAAATTTCTTTTTACTCCTTTGTACAACAATAAAGGTTGCTTTTCAATCCTGGCAGCATATACAAACATGACCAATAAAACAAGCCAAAACAATAACCTTGAAATGAGAATTGATTTCTCAAATTCAGCAGAGTTTTTACCTGAGTTGCCATACATCAGTGCGGATATTACTTCTGCTATAATTAGTAGTATAACCCAAATAAAAATGCCTGCGACTTGCGGTTTATTTGATTTGAGCTGCACTGGTTAATGTTTCAACGCAAAATAGTAAAAATTATACCTGTAAGATGAAACCTCAATGCCCTGGTTTATGCCCGCACGATTACTATCAATCCTTTAGTTTTTAGCAGCAACTACAAAAACGCCATCCGCAAATCATTAGCATTTATGCGAATACTGTGTCAATAATTATAAAAAAATCCCGTTGGGGAACCAACAGGATTGTTATGAGCAAGCAACCGAATTGACTAATATCATCAAAACATAGTAACAAAGTAATGCTCTTTTTTCAATACATACAAATGTTAGTTACTGTTTTTTTTACGAATGCTATTGTGGAAAATATTATATACAACTTTTAACAACTGTTCTAATTTTGAAAAATGAAATTAACACAGGTTTCATTAGATAAGCTGGAACACATTTTAACTGAGAGTAGCTATGTCATTCGTTATGAACGTGGCACATTTCAAAGCGGCTGGTGTTTGCTTGAGCAAAAAAAAATTGTGGTGCTCAATAAGTTTTTAGATACGGAAGGCAGGATAAATACATTGCTCGATTTAATTCCGCAGGTTAGAATTGATTTTGATAAACTTACACTTGAAAGCCAGAAATTATTTGAATCAATCAAAGAAAAAGACAAGCAAACCATTTTGCAATTTTGACATTTATACTTCGGCTGATATAGTAGATTTGCTTCGTGGCATCTCCTGATTTACGCATTACATTTCTTGGCACCGGCACCAGCACCGGCATTCCGATGATTGCCTGTCCATGTGCAGTTTGTCATTCAACTGATATAAAAAACAAGCGTTTAAGAACAAGCATTCTCATACAATCAGCCACTACAACTATTGTTGTTGATACTACACCGGATTTTCGTTACCAGATGTTGCGTATTGACAACACAAAACTGGATGCAGTGTTGTTCACGCATCCGCATAAAGACCATATTGCCGGGCTTGATGATGTGCGCGCTTATAATTTCTTTCAGCAAAAGCCAATGGATGTTTATGCAAATGCGCTTACGGCTGAAGCTTTGAAAACAGAATTTGCTTATGTGTTTGCTGATAAAAAATATCCCGGCATTCCGCAAATAGAATTGCACGTTATTAATGAGACACCATTTGTTATAGGCGATGTTCCTGTGCAGCCATTTACGGTGTGGCATCATAAAATGCCGGTATATGGTTTCAGGTTTAAAGATTTTACTTATATTACAGATGCAAACAGAATTGATGAGCCGGTAAAAAAAATTATCAAAGGTTCAAAAGTGCTTGTGCTGAATGCTTTGAGAAATGAACATCATGTTTCGCATTTTACATTAAAGGAAGCGATTGAACTGGCGAGTGAGCTTAATGTGCAACAGGCGTATTTTACGCATATCAGTCACCAGTTAGGTTTGCAGGAATTTGTAGATAAAAATTTGCCGCCTGGTTTTCATCTTGCTTACGACGGATTACAAATCAGTATATGACTTTTGCTTACATCAATATTGAATGTATGGCTAAGGGTGGATGGAAAGAATATTTTGTCTTTTCAAAAAAAGAGCGAACTGCAGTTTTTATATTACTCTTAATTGTTGCAGTAGTAATTGCGTTGCCCTTATTTTTCCCGGCAAAAAAACTTGAGTTAAGCATTGATGAAAACCTGCAGCAACAGTTAGATAAATACCAGCAGCAACATCCTGAATACAATCACAGCAATGCTTATAGCGATAGCATTCCATCTTCAGATACTGTTCATCAAACAAAAACCACAACAAAATTATTTCAGTTTGACCCAAATACTTTAGATGAAGATGGCTTTAAGCAACTTGGCCTGAGCAATAAAGTGACACATACTATTATCAGCTACAGAAGTAAAGGTGGTTATTTTAAAACCCCGCAGGACATCAAAAAAATTTATGGCTTATCTGCAACTGATGCGGAAAAGTTAATACCATATATAAAAATTGCTGCAATCGCAAAAAACAGAGATTATAAGTATGAAGAGAAGGAAACATCTTCTAAGCCGGCATCAGCATCAGACACTTACCATACAATAAATATAAATACTGCAACTGCTGAAGAATGGAAAACCCTGCCCGGCATTGGCGATGTAATTAGCAACAGGATTGTAAAATACAGGAACAGTATGGGTGGATTTAAATCAGTTGATGATGTAAAGAAAACCTATGGTTTAGGTGACAGTACTTTTAAATTGATTCGTCCATATCTTATTTTAAAATAATCTTAATGCAAGTTCTTTAGGATTTAGAACTTACATTTGCCTGCTAACGTACGTTAGTTTATGAATATAAATAGTGCGGAGATTACAGAACAAATAACCAAAACTGCCAGTGATTTCGTCATACAAAATATTAAGCCGCATGTAATGGAATGGGATGAAGCGCAGCATTTTCCGATAGAACTGTTTAAGCAAATGGGTGAGATGGGTTTTATGGGTGTTCTGGTGCCTGAAGAATATGGCGGCTCAGGCTTAAGTTATTTTGAATACAAAACTATTATTGAAAGCATTTCAAAAATATGCGGCTCAATCGGGCTAAGTGTTGCGGCGCATAACTCATTATGCGTTGGCCATATTTTAAGTTTTGGTAATAATGAACAGAAGCAAAAATATTTACCTAAGCTTGCAACGGCAGAGTGGCTTGGTGCCTGGGGACTGACTGAACCCAACACCGGCAGTGATGCAGGCAACATGAAATGCGTTGCTAAAAAGAATAATGATGAATGGGTTTTAAACGGAACAAAATCATGGATAACACACGGTAAAAGCGGTGATGTTGCCGTGGTAATTGCACGCACAGGTGAGGCAAAAGCAAAAAATAATGCAACGGCATTTATTGTTGAAAGAGGAACGCCGGGTTTTACTGCCGGCAAAAAAGAAAACAAGCTGGGCATGCGGGCAAGTGAAACCGCAGAGATGATTTTTGACAATTGCATCATCCCGGATGAGAACCGGTTGGGTGAAGTGGGCGATGGCTTTAAACAATCTATGAAAGTGCTGGATGGCGGCAGGATTTCAATTGCTTCTCTTTCTCTCGGTATTGCAAAAGGTGCATTTGAAGCTGCCGCACATTATAGCAAGGAACGTTACCAGTTTGATCAGCCGATTGCAAATTTCCAGGGTATTAGTTTTAAGCTGGCTGATATGGCAACTGAAATTGATGCGGCTGACCTGTTAACCCTGCGTGCCTGCGATTTAAAGAATCAACATAAAAATGTAAGCCGCGAAGCGGCAATGGCAAAATATTATGCCAGCGAAGTAGCTGTGAAAGTTGCAACTGAAGCCGTGCAGATATTTGGCGGCAATGGTTATACAAAAGACTTTCCCGTTGAAAAATTTTACCGCGATGCCAAGCTGTGTACCATTGGTGAAGGCACATCAGAGATTCAAAAGATTGTTATTGCAAGAGAAGTGCTGAAAGGGTTTTGATATCAACGATTCAGTTTATTTCTTTCAAGAAAAAGTTTTAAGTAGCCTGCATATTTACAAACATGATGGCTATGCAGCGAAGATTGAATAATGAAATCTGGTAAAGTACGCTAATCAGATTTTTTTCCCGGAATAAAATATTTAAATCCAACACCTAAAAAGGCACTGGAAACTCCATTTAAATTAGAAAGAAACAAAAATCTTTTTTCAGAAGAAACGCCATGCATATCGTTCACTTTAGTAGATTGATATGCTGCACCTAAAATATTAGGAAAAGATAATTCAATGAACCATCTTTTAAATACTTTGTATGAAAAACCAGGCGTAAACACTATCTGGGCACCGTTTGTTTTACCGGATACAGTTTTAATGCCAGATGTATCTTTTAAACTTAGTGTTCCATAAATGTAATTGCCGGTAACATCACCAAAGAAATAAAAGTCTTTAAATAGTTTTTTATAGTGCCTGAAAAACAATCCCGGGCTGTAATTATTTTCTTTTAAAGTTCCATATTGGTCATCAAGATAAACATTAGTTTGATTGGAAAACGTATAATTAAAATTTATACCAAGAACACTGTTGTCTTTTACAGCTAATCCCGGGGTTATATTTATTTGCGTATAATTTGCTTTGGCATTTGTATTCTGAAAGCCTGGCGGGTAAGTATCTTTTACATTGGAAACGAAAATTTCACCGCCAATTAAAATGGTTCCATTTTCAATTTGAGCCTGGGCGATGCCGTAACTGCATACGGCAATGCATAATAACGTTAGATTTTTTTTCATGACAAGTTTTTTTAAAGTGACAACCTTTCTAAAAAGAATAATGTTAGCAAGCTGGTAATTAAAAGTAAAGAAAAACCAAATTCACAGGTTTTTAATAATTGAAGTGCATCAACCCGCAAAAAACCTTCTCTGTATCTTGCACGCCTTTTTATGGCAAAAGCAAAAACTTTACAAAAAGAAGAACCCATAATTCTTATTACCAATGATGATGGCATAACTGCGCCCGGCATTAAAGCATTAACGGAAGCCGTAAAAGATTTGGGAAAGGTAGTAGTTGTTGCACCGGATAAACCTCAAAGTGGAATGGGCCATGCTATAACAATCGGATACCCATTGCGCTTAACAAAAACAGAAACATTCCAAGATATTGAATCATATCAATGCAGCGGCACACCGGTAGATTGTGTAAAGCTTGCCGTTGATAAAGTATTGCACCGCAAACCGGATATATGTTTAAGTGGCATTAACCATGGTGCTAATCATTCCATCAATGTTATTTATTCAGGTACCATGAGCGCGGCGCTGGAAGCATCTATTGAAAGTATTCCAAGTGTTGGTTTGTCTTTGCTTGATTATAGTATGAATGCAGATTTCAGCGGAGCAGCTTATTATGCAAACCTGTTGGTAAAACAGTTGCTTGGCAAAAAAATAGACAAGCATCTTTGTCTGAACGTAAATATTCCGCCGCTAAAAAAAGATGAACTGAAAGGTTTGAAGATATGCAGGCAGGCATATGCAAAATATGAAGAACGCTTTGATGAGCGCAGCGACCCCAACGGAAGAAAATATTATTGGTTAACCGGCGAATTTCTGAACTTTGATAAAGGGAAAGACACAGATGTGTGGGCGCTGGAAAATAATTATGTAAGCGTGGTACCGGTTCAGTTTGATCTTACAAATTATACACTTAAAGCAAAATTGCAGAAAGCATTAATCCACAAAAATTGAAACGCGATTCACTTTTATTTGGTACGCTGCTCGGACTGTTTGCACCGCTTCTTGGCATGCTTACTTATTACTTCTGGAAGTTTTATCCCACCTATTCACTTCGGGATTTTTTTGGTATAATTTACACTAACCGAACCATACTTTCCGCACTTTCCACCTTCTCTTTATTTGCAAACGTCGGCTTGCTCACTATATATTTAAATACACAGCGCGATGAAACTGCAAAAGGCATCTTTTTTATCTCGTGCCTTTATGCCATCGGCGCTATCGTTTTAAAATTGTTTATTTAATGTTTGGGGCGGCCAGCTTTAATACATTAATCAGCTTTGGTAGCGGCTATCCGTTTCTACTCCGCCACAAGGCCAGCACACATGCTTCAGCGGGGTATCCACTTCTATCCGCCGCCGCTTCTCTGCATTACATAACTCATCTGTAACATCACAATTACCATAAAGTATCGGCACGTTATTTTCTCAATAATTTTATTATAATTATGAATGATACTTCAATACATATAACAGACAACATAAACGAGCAACGTTTTGAAACACCGTTGGATAATGATTTTGCTTTTATCAGTTACCGTTGGGAAAGTGGTAATCTTTCTTTAATGCATACTGAAGTGCCGGAAGCTTATGAAGGTAAAGGCATAGCATCAAAGCTTGCACAATTTGCTTTTGAAACAGCAAAACGACAACAAAGAAAAATACTTGTTTTTTGTCCATATATTACAACATGGCTTAAGCGTCATCCTGAATATAATGAGCTTGTACAAAAAGATTATAACATCTAAACTTCCTAAAACTTTCTTTCCTTTACTGTTAATCACTTTCAAAATTTCCCTTTAGGGATTATGGGTTTATGAAGTATTATATAATTGCAGGCGAAGCAAGCGGCGATTTGCATGGCAGCAATCTTATTAAAGAATTACAAAAGCTTGACAATAATTCAATCATCCGTTGCTGGGGTGGTGATCTTATGCAGGCAACAGGTGCAACATTGGTTAAACACTACCGAGCCTTGGCATTTATGGGTTTTGTTGAAGTGGTAATGAACCTAAAAATCATTTTATCTAACCTGAAATTTTGCAAACAAGACATACTTCATTTTAGTCCTGATGTTTTAATCTTAATTGATTATCCAGGCTTCAACTTACGCATTGCAGAATGGGCATATAAGCTAAAAGCTAAATCAGTCAATAGTCAACGGTTAACAGTCAACTGTAAAACCGTCTTCTACATCTCTCCGCAAGTTTGGGCGTGGAAAGAAAGCCGCGTGCCAAAAATGAAAAAGTGGATTGATAAAATGATTGTTATTCTTCCGTTTGAAAAAGATTACTATAAAAACAAATGGAACTGGGATGTTGATTACGTTGGTCATCCGTTGTTACAGGTAATTGAAGAATACAAAGCATCAAATCTGAATCGTGAATCATTAGAAAATTATCAGTCATCAATAGACTGCCAACCATTAACTGAAAACTACAAACCGAAAACTGCAAACTTAATCGCACTTCTTCCTGGCAGCCGCAAACAAGAGATTACAAAAAAATTGCCTGTTATGCTTGAAGTAAGCAAAGCTTTTCCGCAATACCAGTTTGTGCTTGCAAAAGCACCTTCAGTAGAAGATGAATTTTATGCCGGCTTATTGCAGTATTATACAAACGTATCATCAGCATGTAATAAAACATATTGGCTTTTGGCGCAATCAAAAGCGGCTTTAGTTACAAGCGGAACAGCAACTTTAGAAACAGCTTTGTTTGGTGTGCCTGAAGTAGTTTGTTACAAAGGCAGCAACATAAGTTATCAGATTGCAAAGCGGCTCATCAAAATAAAATATATAGCACTTGTTAATTTGATTATGGACAGACCTGTTGTAAAAGAACTGATACAATACGAACTTACTGCTGAAAATCTAAAGAATGAATTAGCAGAACTTTTGAATAATCAATCAAGGCAACAGCAACTTAAAAAGGATTATAAAGACTTAAAAAGTATGCTTTCTACAGGCGGCAATGCATCAGCAAATGCAGCAAAAATTATAATTAATTTATGTAACAAGGTATAATTAACTATGAGGCGCAGTACATCTTCAGAGCACCTTCATCGCTTACAGTTATCATAATTCTATCACATTTTAAGATTAACAAACCATCAATAAAAGTTTTGCGTTAATTATATATCAAACAAAAAACAAATGAAAAAGATATTCTTATTCTCCTGTTTAATAACATCAATAGCTTTAACATCATGTGCTCAAAAACAACAGGAACAACAAAAATTCGCTGTTGCAAAAACTGATGCTGAATGGAAAAAAATTCTTACACCTGAACAATTTGATGTTACCAGGAATGAAGGTACAGAAAGGGCTTTCACCGGCATATATTGGGATAATCATGAGAAAGGAACTTATTATTGTGTTTGCTGCGGTGCGCCATTATTCAGCAGTAATACAAAGTTTGAAAGTGGTACAGGCTGGCCAAGTTTTTATGCACCTTTAGGTAATAAATATATTGGTGTGCGTTCAGACAATTCATTGGGTATGGAAAGAGACGAAGTTTATTGTAAAAACTGCGGTGCGCATTTAGGGCATGTGTTTAATGATGGCCCCAAGCCTACAGGTTTGCGCTATTGTATGAATTCTGCTGCACTTAATTTTAAGAAAGGATAAAATTATTACGGTTGCCGTACTATGTACTTAAATTATAAATCTCCTGATTATTGCAGAGCGTGATTATGATTATTACATCAATATTAGTTGATTAAACCCATAGCTTTACTCATCGTATAAATAGCTTTTCACAAAGTATATTCTTACATGAAATTTTGCACATACACTATTATTTCTTGTTTGCTCATTTCAAGTTTTGCTCATTCACAAAACATTAATAAAACAATTTTAATTGATGGATTACTAAGAAATTACATCGTTCATCTTCCACCTGCATTTGATGCGGTAAAGAAACTGCCTTTGATTGTTGCTTTGCATGGCGGTGGTGGCACTGCTAAAGCCACAGTTGATTTTTATGATTTAGAACCACTGGCTGATAAAAATACTTTCATCGTTGTTTACCCTGATGCTGTTAATAAAGCATGGAACATTCCAGGAATGGCGAGCCGCGTAAAAAGATTAAACATAAATGTTGATGACGTAAAGTTTATCTCTGTTTTACTTGATACAATGATTGCACATTATAAGGCAAATGATAAAAAAGTGTTTTGTACAGGCATTTCCCGCGGCGCTATGTTTTCTTATTACCTTGCCGACGCACTGAACGCACGCATTACAGCAATTGCGCCGGTTTGCGGAGGCATATCTGCAACTATGGCAACAACCTATTCATTTAAAAAACCAATTCCTGTTTTAATGATTAATGGCACAGCAGACCCGCTGGTAAATTATAACGGTGGTTTTGGAAGAATGAATAACAGGAATGATGGCAATGATGATGCAGACTTATTACCAACAGAAACATTACTTAAGAAAATCGTTTCATTAAATGCATGCAATGCAAAGCCTGCAATAACTCAACTGCCAGATGCTGATGTATCTGATGAATGCACAGAAACAGAGTCTATTTATAACTGCAACAATGTAAAAGTTGATTTTATAAAGATTGAAAACGGCGGCCATACCTGGGCCTGCGGCACGCAGTATTTACCAAAATTTATTATCGGGAAAGTGTGCAGGGACTTCAGCGCTTCGCAAAAAATATTTGATTTTTTTATGCAGTATTAAGATTGAATCGATTTAGTAAACTAACGGAATAACGGTATAATTACATACCGGATTAGTATAATCATAAGACAAACCAAAAACATCAATAGTGAAATACGGTTCATGCCGTGCATATATTTTACATACTGCGTGTTAGGTGCTTTGGGGTCACGCTTCTTGATGAAAAGATAAGTTTGTATTTGTCTCCAGATACCCATAATTGTATAACAAAAATATTGAAAGACTGTTTAGCTGTAATACTGAAAACTAATTAAAACTGCTTATTAATAGCAATTTAATCGCTTGTTTTATAATTCATTTATAAAGTTTGTGACCTGTACATACTGTGCAGGTTTTTTTATATGCAGATATATCTTCAAAAATATTTGTATTGTTTGTCCTGATTTATAATTCCTGTTCGTCATACACCATCATTCATCACAATAATTAAAAATGAAAAAGACTATTTATTCGCTGGAGGTTATTTTTAATCTCAATGAACGCCTGTTTAACAATTCAATTGCAGGTATTAAAGAAGAACAGTATATAGAAAGAATCAGTGCACATAATAATCCTGCGAACTGGATTGCTGCACACATTGTTTGGGCAAGGTATTTAATGCTTGTATTTTTAGGCAAGGCTGCATCAAACCCTTACCAGGAATTGTTTGAAAACTTCAGAGCTTATGATGCTTCATTAAACTATCCTGCAATGCCTGAAGTAATAACTGAATGGAAAAAAACAACGGGCTTGTTGAAAGAAGCATTGCAATCTGTTTCAGAAGAACAACTTACTGCTGATGCACCCATTAAAAATCCTACAGGCGATTTTACGAATGGAGGTATTTTGGCTTTTCTTGCGCAACATGAAAGCTTTACTATAGGTCAGCTTGCATTTCTTAAAAAATATTTTTCAAAAGAAGCAATGAGCTATAATTAATCCGCAGAATTTTAAAAATATATTTATTCAATAAAACAAAAAATCATGAAAGAATATTTATTGTTATTCCGGGGAGGCAATGAAAGATTAAATTTCTCACCTAACGACATGCAGGAACACATGCAACGCTGGGCGCAATGGATGAGTGAACTTGGCAAGCAGGGAAAATTTGCAGGCGCGCAACCATTAGTGAAAACCGGCAGGGTAGTTAGAGGTGCCAAAAAAATTGTTTCTGATGGTCCTTTTATGGAAGGCAAAGAAATGCTGGGCGGATACCTGGTTTGCAAAGTTGATAACTACGATGAAGCATTGGACATTGCAAAAGACTGTCCTATCCTTGAGTTTGAAGATGGCGCTGTTGAAGTAAGAGAGATAGGGGAAATGAGGATGTAATATCAGTATATAAAGATGCTGTGGTATCACAGCAATTCATTTATTTATAACTTGTATAAAAACTATAATGGCAAAAAATAAAGGCACTAAAGAAAGTCCATGGGAACTTAAAACACCGCCGGGCACATCAGACTATATCATGTACAAAGATGATGCTGTTAATCCACCTGTTCTTGTGTGTAAAGTTGGAAGCACAACACTTCATTATCAATGGCGTGCTGTTGAAGACCTGCATGCCATGTTGAAGAAACATGGTGACTGGATGGAACTTGGCAGCGCAGATGAACAGAAGCCTGCGAAGGAAGGAACTGTTGAAGCATGGGCACGTGCTGCAGGTAATCCTGTTGGTGGCTGGTATGGATTAAAGAAAGGTTTGCGCGGAAGATTCGGAATGTATATGCCGCCATTGATGGAGGCATTGGGGCTTGCAGAAGTAGAGCACAACCCAAAAAACAATCGCATGAAAGCCTTGTAATTTCAAATAAAAAATGTGCCTCCGCATCCTTACCAGGTAACAAAACTCACTGAGCATCTTTTTAGAACTGAAGCTAAAAAGATGATTGCCGTACTAACAAAAATTTTCGGAACAGAAAATTTACAAACGGCAGAAGATGTTGTGCAGGATACGTTATTAAGTGCTTTGGATGTTTGGAAATTGAAAGGCATTCCTGATAATCCTTCCGGCTGGCTCTTTCGTGTTGCAAAAAATAAAGCGATTGATATTATCAGGAGGAACAAACATTCCCTGCAGTATGATTTTACAGATAATGAAAAAATTCTTCTTACTTCTGAATACACACTCACTTCTGCTATGGATAATTTTTGGCAGGAAAAAATAATTAATGATGATTTATTAAGAATGATGTTCGCCTGCTGCCATCCTGAAATTTCAGAAGAAAACCAGATAACGCTTATCCTTAAAACACTTTGCGGCTTTAGCACGGTTGAAATTGCAAGAGCGTTTTTAACCAGTGAAGAAACTGTATCAAAAAGATTATACCGTACAAAAGAATTTTTCAGGCAGCATAAAATCAAATTAGAATTTCCTGCGGCTGATGATATAAAAACCAGAACCGACGCTGTATTAAATGCAGTTTATCTTTTGTTTAATGAGGGATATAATTCTACGAATGCCGAAGAATTAATTCGTAAAGATGTTATTGAAGAAGCGATGATACTTTGTAAGTTACTTACAGAAAACAGCCATACACAAATACCTGAAGTGTTTGCGTTAATGGCATTAATGTGTTTTCATTCATCAAGAAATGAAAGCCGGTTAACAGCAGAAGGTGAAATTATTTTATTACCCATGCAGAACCGCAGCAAATGGAATACGGCACTGATAGAAAAAGGCAATGCATACATGAACAAGGCTGCATTTGGAGATGTGTTAAGTGCTTATCATCTTGAAGCTGCCATTGCTTTTGAACATTGCAGTGCGACAAATTTTGAGATGACAAACTGGAAAATAATTCTGCAATATTATGAGTGGTTAATGCAGATTGCACCTTCGCCGGTTACTGCATTAAATAAAGTAATCGTACTAATGCAGGTAAACGGCGCGCAAGCTGCATTGCTTGAATTGCAAGAAATAAAAGACCTGAAAAAATTGGGAAGATATTATTTGTATTACAGCCTGCTTGGCGAGATTCATTTAAGATTAAACAATAAAGAAGCTGCAAAAGAAAATTTTGATATAGCGATAAACCTCACTCAGTCGCAGGTAGAAAAAAAGATGTTGAAGAATAAAATTGTTGAACTTTTAAATTAAATCCTAATTACTCAAACAAACTTTGCTGTTTATTAGTTTCAGTTTCCACCCAATGCATTTTTACAGATTTGCTATAATCTTCAAATCTTGTCCCGACAGATTTCCAGCCGGTAATTTCAATGTTCTTTCCAATCTTATATTTTATTTTTTGCACTTGTGCTCCTCTTCCTTTTTCAAAATATAGAACCGGGTCTTCTGTTGTGGTGATTGTTTCCAGCACAATATTTTTATCTTCTTTTATAAAGAAAAATTTATTGTGCAGGCTCGTTGTTTCAATCTTAAAACGCTTTACAAAATATTGCTTCTTATCAACATCTGCATATATTGCCGTTATAATTTTTGCCGGACTAAATTTTTCCATTGATAAGAGCTTGTCTACATCAAAACGCTGCGTTAACTCAAGGTCAGTTAATTCATAACTTCCATCTTTATAAATGATGATGATTTTATCTTCTGCTTCAAAGCTGCCTAATAATGTGCCTTTTTCATCACCATTTAATCTGCCGTAAATATTATCAAACCAAAGCTTTCTGCCGGCTAAAGTTGCTGTGCCTTTTTCTTTAAACTTAATAGTACGCACAGAATATTTTGTTACCTGGTTGCCCATACTGCTGCGGCCTTTTATATCTAATGTTTCAAAGTAAAAATCGAACTCTTTTATACGCGCAGAACTTGTTGGGCTTAAATTAATTTTCACCACTTCAGCTTCGCCGTTTGCATTAACAGATAAATACTGAACTTTCGTTTTATCACTGCCTTTTGTTAAGTCATAATCTTTATCGCGGGTAACACCGGTTACGTTAAAACGCTTGGCATAACTAATACCTGATTGCCCATCCGTATAAATCATGTTATATGTGGTGCGCTCGTCATTTTTTTGAAACACCGCAGCATGTAAAATATCTTTCCCAACAAAACTTTTATCTGCAACCTTTACCACTTTCATAATTCCGCCTTTAGTGAATGCAATGATATCATCAAACTCAGAGCAATCACATAAAAATTCATCTTTCTTTAAACCAGTTCCAATAAAACCTTCATTGCGGTTGATATAGATTTTCGTGTTAGCAATGGCAACCTGTTTTGCCTGTATGGTATCAAACAATTTTATTTCTGTTCTGCGCTCTCTTCCTTTACCATATTTGTTCAAAAGATTTTCAAAATATCCAACGGAAAAATCAACAAGATTATTTAAATCATGTTTTAAGTGTTTGATGTCTGCTTCAATATTTTTTATTTGTTGATTCAGTTCATCAATATCAAGTTTATAAATTCTGCGCACCGGTTTTTCAGTCAACTTTAAAATATCTTCTCTTTTAATATCACGTTTCAGTTGCTTTTTAAAAGGAGCAAATGCTTTATCAATTGCTTCAATCACTTTGTCCCATGTTTCATGTTTTTTTTCCAGCTCTTTATAAATCTTTTCTTCAAAAAATATTTTTTCAAGTGAAGTGTAATGCCATTTATCTTCAAGCTCAGCAAGCCTAATTTCAAGCTCACGCTTTAATAAATCTTTTGTTTTATCAACCGATATTTTAAGCAAATCCTGAACGCCTAAAAATCTTGGTTTCTGGTCAACAATAACACAGGCGTTAGGTGAAATACTCAACTCACAATCTGTAAAAGCATATAAAGCATCAATGGTTATATCAGGTGAAATTCCGGGCGCTAAGTCAATTATAATTTCAACATTTTTTGCCGTTGCATCTGTAACTTTTTTTATCTTAATTTTTCCTTGCTCATTAGCTTTCACAATTGAATCCATCAACGTGGAAGTTGTAATGCCGTAAGGAATATTTTTTATGATGAGTGTTTTCTTATCACGTTCTTCAATGGCTGCACGCACTTTAATTTTGCCGCCGCGTTTACCTTCAGTATAGTTTGTAGAATCCATCATTCCACCAGTTATAAAGTCAGGGAGCAGTTCAAACTTTTTATCACGTAAATATTTTATGCTTGCTTCACATACCTCTATAAAATTATGTGGCAGAATTTTGGTTGATAATCCAACCGCAATGCCATCAGCACCTTGTGCTAATAATAAAGGAAACTTCATCGGCAGTATAACAGGCTCCTGTTTTCTTCCATCATAACTCAATTGCCATTCTGTTGTCTTTGCATTGAACGCAACTTCCAGCGCAAACTTTGACAACCGCGCTTCAATATATCTTGGTGCGGCTGCGTCATCACCTGTTCTTACATCGCCCCAGTTGCCCTGCGTATCTATCATTAATTCTTTCTGGCCCATGTTCACCAATGCATCACCAATGCTTGCATCACCATGCGGATGATACTGCATGCTTTGCCCGATTATGTTCGCTACTTTATTATAACGACCATCATCCATTTCTTTCATGGCATGTAAAATGCGGCGTTGTACTGGTTTCAATCCATCTTCAATTGCGGGCACTGCACGTTCAAGAATTACATAGGATGCATAGTCAAGGAACCATGTTTTATATTGACCTTGTACGCCGGTTTCGTTCGGTATAATATTTTTTGAATCTGCTGCCATTTATAATAAATATTGTTTGTTGTGTATTGATTATTGAATATGTCTTAAACGCTAAATATTCAACAATTAATTTTCAACGCTCATGTTTATTTGTTCTTAAGTAATTCATTATACAGTAATATCAGATTCAGGTTTGTTATCAATTGCTGCAACACCAGGTAACTTCAAACTAACATCTTTCCATCCGTTATTCCAGTCGCCCTGCATTTCGAGCTTACCTTCACTAATCAATTCTCTCATTCGCCATACGAGAAACACATCACCTGTATGCAACTTCATTTTACCAAACAAAGTGCTGAAAATCTTTTGCAGCTTTTGCAGTTCCTGTGATACAGCTTTTAAAATATCATTGTCATAATATGATGCATCTTTACTGGTAATTTTTTTGCCACCTTCCAATATTCTTACAATGCCGTTTTCTGTACATAATTTTTTCCATTCATCGCCGTCTAATTCAAACTCGCTTAGTGTTACAGGCCGTGCTAATTTTTTTGCTTTGATAAATTCTTTCGCAGGTATCTCGTGCAAATCGACAGGATAAAAAATATTTCCTTTTTCATTTATGAAAGGCAAATTGTTTAATGATAAAATATACACTCTGCCTTCATATTCTTTCAGTTGACTTATCAGCCAGTAATAACCGCAAACATCATGTTGGTTTGGTGCAACCCAAATCCAAACCTGTTCACTAAAATCTGCATCCAGGCTCTCTTTTAATTGATGCGCTGTAAGTTTATCATCCACTACATCAAGCTGGTCTATGTAAGGTGAATGTTGCAACAATTCTTTCCACCAATCTCTTCTTGACTGGTAACTTTCAGTTTCATAAATGCCTTTAACAGGGCCAACAGCAAAATCATCTTTTATATTAAAAATTTGGCCTTGTAATAACTTATCAAGCTCAATTGCTTTCTGTAAAGTATCTATATCTGCTTGTTGAAAAACGATATGTATCATTATGCTTGTTTGAGCACTATTTTAATAATAAATAAGACTAACTGTTTAAAAACTCTTTCACCAGTTCTGCTGCTAATTCAGGTAGTTTACTTCCTTTCGCTGCTGCGCCACCTTCATCTATAAATGCGCCATGCATACCGGGTAATATTATAAGTTGAGCGTTTGGTATTAATCTTAAAATTTTAATTGAGTGTTCAGGTAGTACAACATCTTTATCTGTATTAATAATTAAAACAGGCGCTGTTATTCGTTTAAGGTCACCTTCATGCCAGTCCATAAAATCAAGCATTCTTTGCTTGTCTTTATTAAACATATTTTGCAAGGCGCCTGCATCATTACCTAATTTTAGAAATGCATCCTGGAATGGCTGCGGCATATCTTTCAACGTTGCGTTTTTTAATCCTTCAAAAAAACCGTCCGCAAACCCCTCACGCTTATATGCGACTGAAGCCACAACAATTTTATCTGCTATTTCAGAATGACGGATTGCAATTTGCAAAGCTGTACTGCCGCCATTGCTAAAACCAAAAATAAACGCTTTGTCAATCTTTAATTGTTTTAATAAATCAACAACATCTTTTGCATCCTGCTCAAATGTTTCGGGCGCATTTCTATCAGTTGTGCGGCCATGCGCCTGTAGTTCAACCGCTATTACTTTAAAATATTTTGCAAACAAAGGCATCGTTCTTCCAAATGTTGTTTCAATGTTTGATCCGCCGCCATGTATTAATACCAGTGGCTTGCCCTCGCCGTGTATCTCGTAATACATTTTTATACCATTTACATCCGCGTACTTTCCCTTTTCCATTTATGTTATATATAATGATGGTGATTGAAAAAGCTAAAATAGTACTTATAAATTTTCCAATCGTTTCAGGCATCTGCATGTGATTTAAACTTTATGTTTATAATTTGCCAACAGATGTTTCATACGCATCGTCATACCAACCTTTATTTTTATCTTTAATACTGGTATATCTGTGATATATATATACAAACAGAAGAACTTATATATCAATATAATGGATAATGTACTTATAAGAAAAGTTATGCGAGTGGATAATGAACTGCTGGCAAAGCTAATAAGAGAAGTGTTTGATGAATACAATGCGCCACATGCATGTACTGTTTATACTGATCCAACAACAGATGATCTATATGCATTGTTTCAAAAGAATCAGTCTTTACTTTGGGTGGCTGAGCTTGATGAAGAAATAATTGGCTGCTGTGGCATTTATGCTACCGAAGGTTTGTCTGCAGATTGCGCAGAGCTTGCAAAATTTTATTTACTGAATGAAGTGCGTGGTAAAGGAATCGGTAAAAAACTAATGCAACAATGTTTTCAGTCTGCAAAAGAAATGGGTTATAAAAAATTATACATAGAAAGCTTACCTGAATTTTCGATGGCCGTAAGCATGTATGAAAAATATGGTTTTGTAAGAATAGATAAACCGCTTGGTAATTCGGGGCATACATCCTGCAATATCTGGATGATTAAAGAGCTGGTATAAACAAGAATTAAAGTGCATTACCAGTTTCCGGATGCACCGGCACCACCGCTGCTTCCACCACCAAACTGCATATTTTGTTGTGGTAAATGTTTGCCACCAACCTGCATGCTTATCAATGTCTCTATATTAACGAGATTTTTATTCAGCGTTGTATAAGATTTCGCAGTAAAGCCATGCTTACTGTTTTTAAAATAGGTAAGGCTTACGTAGCCAATTATAATTAATACAAATCCGCCGGTTATAAATGCAGCTTCAGGGCTTAATACAGAATAGTAAAAATGTATTGTAAGAATAGTAGCGATACCACAAAGAAAACCAATTCTTAAAAACAAAATGCGCTGCTTTATAAATCCATATACCATGTAAATAACTGGTATCAAAATACTGACTATCCATAACACTGTATAATGACCGCTGCCTGCAGTTGCTGATGATACTAACGGTTTACTTAATGTACTTACTACATACACATTGCCTGCAGCATAAATACTTACCAGCGCAGCTACACTTAAAATATAAAAGCATTTTTTATAAAAAAGTAATACCGTTTTTTTATTTAACTGCTGTTGTAACAAGTAAACTATTGCCGCCACTAACATGAATATGAAAGGTATAAAACTGTAAACAGGATTGCCGGGCTGTATAACTAAAAAAATGCAATACAGTATTGCTGCAAATGCTACCAGCGCTATAAATGAATCTGCAAATCTTATAGCAAGCCAGGCTGCAGAAACAATAACAGCGATACAGATTACTACATCCTGGTGAGCATAGTTGCCATCTGCAAACATGCCTGCAAAAAATACAATGCTGAATACCTGCAGCACATTATCAATACCTGCATTATAATATTTTTTTGTTTTTACCATGTACTCAAGCAAAACATAACAGGCAAGGAACATCAGCAAAAAAATCAATAAAAAATTATTTGATTGATACAGTACCAGGAAACATAAAAAAGCAGCGAAGCTTACACATACGATGCAAAGCAGTGCCAGTGCTACGCGTATAAAAAAAGCAGGCGTATATAAACCGAATGGATTAGCCTGCTTAATAGCAAAAATGCTTTGCTCATTGATGATGCCTTGTTCAAAAGCTTCTTCTGCCTGCTGCCGTATATCCAGGTTATTCAGGTTATTATTGCTGTATGCCTGCATCCTGCTTAATGATTTTATTATAGTGAATTAAAACACGTATCAATGCAATGCCGGATAATATAAACCAAAGCGCATATGCATAAAAAGAAGTTTCATCTTTCCAAACGAAAATTAACCTGGATAACACGTAACCTATTGCGATATAACCATACAAAACAGCTACTACGAAAAAATAATATGATTTTATATGCAATGCATACCACCACATGAATGCTGTTAAGCCGGCACTAAACAGGAACCATATAAAATAAAATCTTTCATAATGAAACATGCCTGCAAGAAGACAGACATAAGAAAGATGAACGCTAAAATTGCGGTACATATAACTGAAATGCGCTTTGAAATTTCTCTTCTCTGATATATATGCTATCACGAACAAACCAATGCCTAAAATAATACCTGCATAGATTAAATGTATATTTGAAAAATCGTTGCTTTTTAAAATATGTAATGGTGTAACTGTAATACCAAGCCATGCAGCAAGATTGGTAATGGCAAGGCTTAACACGCCAAGATGGTCGAAATAATATGCTGCTATAAAAAGCAGCACCATCGGTATAAATGTGGCCAACCCCCAATGGTTGCCAAACAGGTTATACTGGTATTGCAGGTAGCCGGTAAGTGTAAGCAACAACAGGCAGCCAAGTAACAGTATATAATCAATAAACGGGTTAATAGCAAGTTGCTTAACAGGAGAAAATCCATGTGATTTTTTGAAGCAGTAAATAAAACATCCTGCACAAAGCAAAGCAATAATTGCCACTACAATACCGTGACCGATACTATCAATATTTTTATAAATAAGAATACCTAAGCCGGTTGCCAATAACAGAATGCCGGCGTATAGCAATATATGTAAATCAGTATATAAAGAAACCGGTTGCTTATGTTGTTCTTTTAAAGCAATGTATTCTTCCTCATTTATTAATTGCTGACTGAATAAATTTTCTATATAAGCAAGCTGCATGGTATAAAAGTGAATGAATGTAAAACAATTTTATGTATTGATGATGCACCAAAATTATATTGTTTAGTATTCTTTAAAATACTAATGCATAGCTAAATTGTAGCTTCGTTTTATGAAGCTATATTTTTTGATTCTTATATTACTTTTCGCTTCAATCATATCATCAGCTCAAACAGCTGTAAGCGATTCTGTATTTTCAAAGGTTACAACCAACCAGGCAAGAGAACAGCGTTATAAATTTCTTGTTGATACAACCATTAAGCAATACTTAGCTGACCCTTTAAATGATGAAAATGAAGGTGAATGGAATGAGGCGTTATGGAGCATGGAGTTATTGCAATACAAAGATGAATTCACGAAACAAAAGTTAGCCGTTGCATGGAGCCAAGCAGCACAGCGTTCTGATGAATTTCAAAAAAATTTATTGGAGACAACATATTCTTTATATAAAAAAGAATTTAAAACACAGGCATTGCAATTGATGCAGCAAACAAATTCAGTAAGCATTTTTATCAGGTGCGCTGAATATGTTTTAAGGGCAGATAGTATTAACGACAAAGCAATAATTGCTGCATCAATTAAAAAAAAATTTCCTACAGACAACAGTACCGGTTTGCAGATTTTAAGAAGCAGGATTACAGCTATACAATCAGTTTCATTGCCTCCGTTGCAGGATATCTTCAACACTGATTTTTTGAAAGGACAAACTGTTATATATAGTTTGCAAAGAAGCAACCGTGATTATGCCGGGCTTGTTATTATCCGTAAACCTGATGGTAGTTTTTTAAAAGATTCAACAGGTAATTATTTTCATACAGCACAATTGGCAAAAGCCATAACAGCATATCCTTTTTATATAACCAACGGCAACACGCCGCAAGGAATATTATGCTTTAGCGGCTTTGATGTATCGCGGCTTTTATATATTGGTCCAACAAAGAATCTTCAACTTCAGTTACCTTATGAAACAACACCGGATGCATTTTTTGCAGATAGTTCTTTAATAGATTCTTCGTGGAATAAAGAACTTTATGCATCATTATTGCCTGCTTCATGGAAGAATTACAACGGCATCTATGAAAGCTTTTATGCCGGTGCTGTTGGCAGAAGTGCAGTTATAATGCATGGCACAACAATAGACCCGTTCTTTTATAAAGACCAAACATATTATCCGCAAACGCCTTCACTTGGTTGTTTATGCAGTTATGAAGCATGGGATAGTTCAGGCCATCGTATCAGCAGCAACCAGCAGAAGATTGTAGATGCACTAAACAGCATTGGCAGCAGTAATGGTTATGTGGTTATTATTGATATTGATAATAAGAAACATGATGTTGAAATTAATGAAGTGAAGTCTTTGTTAGACGGTTTAAATAAGCAGTAACATTTGAAATTATTAAGTAAGTTTTTTATTTACAAACTCTGCAAATTACTTGCACGTTTCTTTATTTTATTATTGATTAAGTTTGAATCTACAGCAAACATATCAGTCTCAACTTTTACTGTTTGATTAATTATTTTCCTGCTGCGTTTACCGGCAACTTTACCATTTACAATAATCACAGGCCAGAAGATTCCGTTTGAAGAAATTACTTTGTTAGCTGCTTCATTATTTACTACAGCACTCCTGTCTTTATAACTTATAATGTATTCATCATAAGCCGGCAATAGAAGAATATTTTGTTTAGTACCTGCAGGTTTGCTATCCTGTTTTAACCAGTATCTTTCTTTTTGGAAAGATTCTTTTACGAATGAGTTATCAAGCATGTTAACTGCATCTTTAGCTGCTTTACCGGTTAAGCTAGACCACCTCATAAAATCACTCAATTTCGCAGGACCATGACTTTGAAAATAACGGGTAGCTAAAGCCTGTAACGCTTCTTCTCTTATAAATTCTTTTCCCTTTTTCACACGTTCTGTTAATAATGCAAAAGTAAATTTATTCTTAACAATGTTGCCACTGCAAACAATACCTTCAAGTTCTGCACGCATCATAAAATGCGCAAAGCGGTTTTCTGTAACTACTATCTTTTGCTTTTGCAATGCAGCCATCAGTTCTTCCCGCGTAGATTATTTTTACTTAATACCTTTTCAATAGTTTTATTAGCCTTGCTGAATAATGTATCTGTAAGTTCAAGCTTTTTATCTTTAATGCGCATTATTGCTTTAACTGCCGGCGCAGTCAATTGCAGCATCCAGCAAATATCATCCGCACATACAAGGTGCCATGTAGGCCGTAATACATGGGTGCGTATAATATCAGCTTTATTTATGGCCTCTTCAACTGCATGTTCTGTACAGTTACTCAATCTTATGCCAACCGCCCATTTGCTCATAGAAAAGTCCTGCGCCTGCATAGCGCCCATATAACTTACCAGCGTCTTTATATTGGTATGTTGATGTACACTCAATTGCTGGTTAACCAGCCGTATCTTAATAAGGTCAGAAAGATTCACAGGCTAAAATAATTGTGCTGATTGATATAAAGTATAAACCAGTCTTAATTACTATAAGTTTATCTTATTTCTGCTGAACTTTATTTTATAATATTGAATGATGAATACTATAAAAGTAATTATTACAGGTGCTACAGGAATGGTAGGTGAAGGTGTGTTGTTTGAATGCTTGCAGAATGAAAATGTATCTGAAGTTCTAATAATTAACCGTAGGCATTATCAGTTGCAACATTCTAAACTTAAAGAATTAATTGTTCCTGATTTTTTTAAGCTTAATGATTTTGCTGATACTATTAAAGACTTTGATGCATGTTTCTTCTGCGCCGGCGTAAGTTCTGTTGGTATGAAAGAAGATAAATACAGGCATCTTACTTACGATACCACGCTGGCTTTTGCAAAAGTATTGGTTGGGGCAAATAGCAATATAGTTTTTACTTACGTTTCAGGCAGCCACACAGACAGTAGTGAGCAAGGCAGGCTGATGTGGGCACGTGTAAAAGGGAAGACAGAAAACGATTTAATAAAGCTGCCGTTTAAAGCAGTATATAATTTCAGGCCTGGAGTTATGTTGCCTTTTGACGGACAGAAAAACTGGAAAAAAAGTTACAAGATTCTTGGTAAAATAATTAAAGCTGTTTTACCTAAAAGTGTGCTTACTATTCACCAGGTTGGTAAAGCAATGATTAATGCAGTAACCAACGGCTACTCAAAATCTGTATTGGAAGTTGCTGATATAAAGCAACTGGCTAATATGTAACTTACCAGTTACATATAAAAAATCAATTAAGAATTCATTCCTGTTTTTCGCCGGTTATGTTTTTTAATATTTGTGAAAGCACAAGGCCGAACATTACAAAACCAACAAAAACAATATAACCAGGCTGTAACGATGTATTGTTAGTAGTAATGCTTACCAGCGATTCGTCATGAACATTAAGCACTGCTAACTGGCTTTCAAGTATGCCGTTAAAGCCGATGTAGGTCATTAAAATTCCAACCACCATTACGTCAGCCATACTCCACTTGCCGGATTTAAAAGCAAAATAATGTATCACTTTATTCTTTGCCCATTTTTTATCGCTTAATAAATAAACAGATGCGCAAGACAATTTTGCAAACGGAAATAATATACTGAAGACTAAAAGTAATATGCCAACAATCATTGAGTCAATGCGCCCTGTTTTAATAAGTATAGTTACAACATCAACAATACTTTTACTTTGAAAAAACAAGACCTGGTTCTTAAATGAAATACTGGAACCAAGCAAGTAAAAATTGAGTGATTGTATGCGTGCATCTACTTCAATCATAGTAGTGGTAAGGCCAACAAGCAATACTACCAACGCCGCTATCACAGACAGCATAAATAATACTGGATACAATTCTTTTTTATCACGCAATATTCGCCAGACTGCAAGTATAATTAAAATGCATGCAAGCATACCTACAGCATACATATACATTCTGTGCTCTATATTATTAAGTAAAGACGTTGTCCGCTTTTCAAAAGCGTCCGCATTGGTAACATTATATTTTTTGTAAACCGTATTAATTACCAGCAACTGTTCATTGCGGGAACTGTCATAAGTCTGCTGGCCTAACTGCTGCATTTTGCTTAATGTAATACCACGCAGGCGTTTTTTACTTGCCGGGTTTTCAACCTGTGAAATAATTTGTTTAGCAAATGCAGGCACCTGCTCATGAATTGCCTTTGGGTCAATAAAAATATTAAATGCAAACTTTGATATTTTACCTTTAAATGTTTTTTTTGGTTGTTCAATAGTAGCAACAGCTTTATTAATAAGAGAATTAAGTAAATCTTCAATTTCTTTTTGAAGGTCTTTGCGTTGTTCAGGCGTTAAATCAAAATTTTGTATTTCCTGAGATATAACTGTTTCAAGCTGATCTCTCCACTGGCTTACAGAAAGAAGTCCGAATGTTATATTGTTTGCAGTGGCATAATCTGCTCTTATCTGCTGTTGTTCATTGGACAGCGTGTGTACTTTATAACCACACAAACCCAATATCACTAGTAAAACTCCAATACCTGCAATAAGTAATAGCTTAGATTTTTGAAACATATTGTATAAATAGTTTAATTAAAGAGAATGAATAAATATCACGCCAATGTATTAAGGGTTTTAGAATATCAGGTTGATATTCTGTTTATACTTTATTATATATTTTTAACTCATTATTTATAATTTATTTGTTTTACATGTTTTAAACAATAAATTTGAATTTTATTTATTCTCTAACGTGCTTTTTTATAAAAAACTTGCAGGCTACTAAATTTAAATTGTCTTTGTTTCAAAAATATTTTATTAATACAGGCATTTTATTAATGATTGCGGCGGTAGCGGCGGCTCAACAAATAAACGAAGACTCTGTTTTATACAGGCAAAGTATTGGCAACGTGATTGCTTACTATCAAACAATCATGAAAGAAAATATGCATTTATATAATGGCAGCGAATACCTGTATAACGGTCATAACATTGAAGGCTTCCCATATTTTGAATCCGCCGATACGTTAACAGGTTCTGTTTTTTATGATGAAAGCCTGTATAACCATATTCCTATGCATTATGACTTAGTGAATGATGTGCTTGTAATTGATGATTACACAAAAAATTTTCCTATTGTGCTTATAACAAGCAGGATTAAATACTTTGTTATTAACGGTTACACGTTTATAAATTCAGGCTTAAATAAAAAGATTTATTTGCCTGTTGAAAGAAATTTTTACGAAAAATTATACGATAATAAAACGGTTGTGCTTGCAACAAAAGAAAAAAAGCTTGATGTAACTACATCAACCGAAGGTGCACATTCATCTTACAAGCAGTTGAACACCTATTTTATTTACAGGAATGATAAAGTATATGATGCAGCCAACGAAAAAGCTGTATTAGATGTCTTTAAAAGCAGAAAAGGAGATTTAAAAAAATTCATAAGATCAAATAACATCAGCTTTGAAAAAAATTTTGAAGACGCTTTAATAAGAACAACACAATATTTTGACAGTATTGAAAAATAATTATTATAAAAACCGGCTTTTTACAATTGTTTGCCTGCTTGCATTATTTTCATTTAAAGTTACTGCGCAGCAAAAACAATTGATAAGCGGCACATTCAATAATTTAAATTTTTTGCAATTCGCTGATGCTATTGAATCTAAATACGATTATCATTTATATTTTGACACATCTGAAACCAACGTTCTGCAGGTTAATGTAAATGCCGAAGGATTAACAATACAACAATTGCTGGATAAAGTTTTACAGGGAACTTCGCTACATTATGCAGTTGATACTTTAAACCGCGTTTTTGTAACCAGCAGGTTTGCTATACAGACAACATTCCCTGATAATGCAACTGCCCGCGCTAATGATTCTGCTGCTGATAAGACTATTACAGCTGAAGAAGAAGAACCCGAACAGCAACTGCAGGTTTCAATTGAAAACAAATTAATACGTGTTGGTACAGGAATGGTTAACGGTCAAGGTAATGCAACTGTTGCCGGTTATATACGCGATAGAAAATCTGGCGAACCGATTATAGGTGCATCTGTTTATCTTGATACGCCACGCATTGGTGCTAACACTGATCAGTATGGATATTTTGCACTTACATTACCCAAAGGCTACCATACCATACATGCAAGCGCCACCGGCATGAAGGATACCAAAAGACAATTGATGCTAACCGGCAATGGTAAAATAAATATTGACCTTGATGAATATGTGGCGAGCCTGAAATCTGTTGTGGTAAGTACAACAAAAGCTAATGTAAAAAGCCTGCAAATGGGCGCAAACATTGTGAGTATAAAAACTATAAAACAAATACCTGTTGTTTTTGGTGAAGCGGATATTACAAAAGCGGTGCTTACTTTACCGGGTGTTACTTCGGTTGGTGAAGCAAGTAATGGTTTTAATGTGCGCGGTGGTTCGGTTGATCAGAACCTGATATTATTCAGTGATGCTACTATCTACAATTCATCTCACCTGTTTGGTTTTTTCTCTTCATTTAATCCTGATGTTGTTAAGAGTATTGAGTTATACAAAAGTTCTATTCCTGAAAAATATGGCGGCAGGTTATCTTCTGTGCTTGATGTTGATATAAAAGATGGCAATACAAAAAAATGGTCAGGCGCTGCTGGTATCGGTCCTCTTACAAGTAAGTTTTATATTGAAGGGCCGCTGGATAAAAATAAAACATCTGTTATAGCAAGCGTAAGAAGCACTTACTCTGACTGGATTCTTAAAGAAGTTCCGAAAAGCGCCTACAGCAACAGCACTGCAAATTTTAATGACTTTACGTTACGAATAAGCCATACTATCAACGCAAAAAATTCTTTGTATTTAACCGGTTATTTAAGTAATGACAGGTTTAGGTTAGACAAGGATACGCTGTATAGTTATACGAATAAGAATGCCAATATAAAATGGAAACATATTTTCAATAACAAGTTGTTCATGGTTAATACAGGCGGTGTTGATTACTATGAACATGATATAAGCTCAGAACAAAATGATGTAAATGGTTTTAAGCTTGCCTTTAATATCAGGCAATATAATTTTCGTTCAGATTTTATTTATACACCCAACAGCAATCATAAAATAACCTTTGGTTTAACCAGCATTTATTACAAGTTGCACCCTGGTTCATTCACGCCTGAAGGTGGCAAATCTCTTGTATCGCCAAATATTCTTGAATCGGAACAAGCTTTGGAAAGCGCTGTGTATTTAGGAGATGAATACACCGTTTCACAAAAATTTTCAGTTAACGCAGGCGTCCGGTATTCTGTTTACAATTATTTCGGTCCACATAGTGTAAATAGTTATGCTGCTGGTATTCCAAAAGATTCAACTACGATAACCAACACGGTAAATTATGCAAGCGAAAAAATTATAAAAACTTATACAGCGCCTGAAGTAAGGCTTGGTACAAGATATAGTTTATCAGATAACGCTTCCTTTAAATTAAGCTTTAATACTACGCAGCAGTTTATTCATTTATTAAGCAATACCACAACCATTTCACCAACGGATATATGGAAGTTAAGTGACCCGAATATCAAGCCGCAAAGTGGTTACCAGGTATCGCTCGGTTATTATCAGAATTTTAAATCCAATACAATTGAAACTTCAGTTGAAACATATTATAAGCGAACCAAAAATTATCTTGATTACAGAAGCGGTGCCAACCTTGTTTTAAATCCGCACATCGAAACAGATGTTATTGCCACTAAAGGTGAAGCATATGGCATCGAGTTTTTAATAAAGAAAAATACAGGCAGGTTGAATGGCTGGCTGAGTTATACTTATTCGAGAACATTATTAAAGTCAAATGATATAAACCAGGGCGAAATTGTAAATAATGGCGCTTATTATCCTGCCGCATTTGATAAGCCGAACAATGTAAATTTCATTACTAATTACCAGTTTTCTCATCGTTATAATATTTCATTGAATGTTGTTTACAGCACGGGCCGGCCCATTACTTTGCCAATTGCTGTTTTTAATTCCGGCGCCACAACAGGTTTATTTTATTCAGACAGGAACGCATACAGGATACCTGATTATTTCAGAACAGATATTTCAGTTAATATAGATGGCAACCACAGGATACATCAAAAGTTTCATAACTCATGGTCTTTTGGTGTGTATAATTTAACGGGAAGGCAAAATGTATATTCGGTGTATTTCATACAACAAAATGGAACAGCAAAAGGTTACCAGTTAAGCATATTTGGTACACTTATACCTTTTGTTACGTATAGCATAAGATTTTAAAGCATGACCCAGCAAAACATTTTAAAATATTTTTTTGTAATAAGCATTTCAATGGTTTTTGCTTATTGTGTAAAACAATATAACCCGCCGGTTTTGCAGGCGAAAAATAATTATCTTGTTGTTGATGGTTTTATTAATTCAGGATCAAATTCAGTTACCGCAATAATATTAAACAGAACAAGAAGCATTTCTGATTCTGTTACGGCTACAAACCCGGAACTGAACGCATCAGTACAAATTGTATCGGATGATGGTTCAGCATATCCTTTAAGTGAAACCGGAAACGGTAATTATCAAAGTGCTGTTTTAAATCTTGATAATTCAAAAAAATATCAGGTAAAGATTACAACATCAAATGGTCATAAGTACAGTTCAGAGCTTGTTGCGTGTACTAAAACACCATCTGTTGATTCTTTAACATGGCAGCAAACAAACGGTGTAAACATTTTTTTATTCGCACATGATCCTTCCAACAGTACGCATTATTATAAATGGGATTATACAGAAACCTGGGAATACAAAAGTCCGTTACAGGGTTCTTTCGTGGTAAAAGGAGATCACATTTTTGTAGCTGATGCAACTGACCAGATTGATTCATGCTGGCAAAGCGATTTATCAACTAATATTTTAACCGGTTCTTCAATTGTTTTAGCTGATGATGTAATTAACAATGCGCCTATTGCAACCATACCACAGAATGATGAAAAAATTTTTGTGCGATACAGCATTCTTGTTCGCCAGCGTGGCATAACTGCAGATGCTTATAAATATTGGGGCATCGTTCAGAAAAATTCCCAGGACCGTGGTGGTTTGTTTGATCTGCAGCCCGGTCAATTGGTAGGTAATATTCATTCTGAAACAGACCTGACAGAACCTGTAATAGGTTTTATAAATGCTTCTTCAGAAACCAATGAAAGATTGTTTATTGATCATAGAGAAGTAACCGACTGGAATGTTGGTTCTGATACATGCGCTAATTTAACTATTGATCAGGATCCTGATGATTTCAGTCATTATTATTATACCGATCCGGATTACACTTTCTTTCATTATGTAAGCCCTTCCGGTCTTGCAATAGCACAAAAAATCTGTTTGGATTGCACTGTACGCGGTGGTACAAACCAGCGGCCGACGTTCTGGAGATAGAATTAATAAAGAATGAAAAAAAGCTTAAACTATACGTATAAATTAATCTTTGTTTTATCATATTGTTTGATTGTAACAACTGCGTTTGCGCAAACATCAAATAGTGATCTTCAGCAACAGTTTACTGCCTACCAGGTAAATAATTATAATGAGAAAATATTCGTTCACACAGATAAAACTTTTTATATAGCAGGTGAAAGTATATGGTTTAAAATTTACTGTGTTGATGAAAATTTTCATAAGCCATCAACCATTAGCAAGATTGCATACGTTGAAATTTTGAGCCATGAAAACAAACCTGTATTGCAGGCAAAGATTGTGCTGAATGAAGGAAGCGGTAATGGTTCATTTATTGTTCCATCATATATTTCCTCAGGCAGCTATACGCTTCGGGCTTATACAAAGTGGATGGAGAATTTTGATGCCGGTTATTTCTTTCAAACATCCATTTCTATCATCAATACTCTTAAAACTGTTACTGGCCAAAATGAAAAAGCAGGAAAGAAGTATGATTTATCATTTTTTCCTGAAGGTGGAAACATGGTCGAAGGATTTACATCAAAGGTTGCATTTAAAGTGGTTGATGAATATGGCCAGCCTGTTGAATGCAGTGGTATTGTTTCAGATGAAACAAATAATACGGTTGCAAGTTTTAAATCTTTAAAATTTGGGATGGGTAATTTTAGCTTAACGCCAAAATCAAATTCAACTTATAAAGCCACAATTAAACTTACTGATACAACAATTGTAAAACAATTACCATCTGCCTACAAACAAGGTTTTGTAATGACTGCTGAAAATGCAGATGATGCGCATATAAAAATTACAGCATCAGCAAATACAACTGATAATACAATTTATTTGCTGGTACAATCGCAGGATGTTTTGAAAGATTTTCAACAAGGCAAAATTTCAAATGGTGAATCAGTATTTATTATTGATAAAAATAAGCTTGCAGATGGCATCAGCACAATTACTTTATTTAATTCAAACAAGCAACCGGTTTGCGAAAGGTTATATTTTAAAAAACCTGTTAGTATATTAAATATTCAATCACAGGCTGATAAGAATCTGTATGCATTAAGAAAGCCCGTAAACATTTCACTTGTTGCAACCACTGCTGTAAACACGCCTGCAATCGCAAATATGTCCGCTGCAGTTTTTATGATTGATTCATTGCAATCTTCAAATTACAATGATATTGTTTCTTATTTGTTGTTGAGTGCTGAGCTGAAGGGAAACATTATTTCGCCTGCATATTATTTTCAACCTGATAACAAAGATGCAGATGAAGCTGCTGATAATTTAATGCTTACGCAAGGCTGGAGAAGATTTAAATGGGAAGATGTCTTTCAAAATAATAAACCGTATTTTCAATTTACTTCAGAGTATGAAGGATTGATCATTAACGGAAAAATTACAGGAAGGTATAATACCGCACCTGCAAAAAATATCAGCACAACATTAACGGTGCCTGGCGAAAACTTTCAGCTTGCAGGTGCGGTTAGTGATTCTTCAGGAAACTTATTATTTAATATAAAGAATTTTTATGGAAGCAATAATGTAATTATCCAGGCAGATAGTAATTACAAAACAGAATTATATTCTTCTTATTCAGATAATTTTTCTTTACCTGCTTCGCCTGCTTTTAACCTGCCTTTACAATGGAAAGATCAATTGTTATACCGGGGCATAAATGTACAAACAGAAAACGCTTACCAGGTTGATAAAAAACAACGATCCTACATCTATACTTCAGAAGATACATCTTTATTTTACGTCACTCCATTCAAGCGTTATTACTTAGATGATTATACACGTTTTACTACAATGGAAGAAGTAATGCATGAATATGTAACAGAAGTGCGTGTACGTAAAAAAGGCCAGCTTTATAATTATAAAGTAGTTGATGTTGGCACAAAAAAATTTTCTGATAATGATCCATTGATATTATTAGATGGTGTTCCTGTATCAAACCCAAATAATATTATAGAATTTGACCCTTTAAAAATAAAAAGGCTTGATATTATTTCCGGGAAATATTATTATGGAAATGTAATCAGTGATGGAATTGTTAGCTATACAACATACAAAGGCGATCTTGCCGGGTTTACGTTAAATGCAGATAATGTTGTTATAAAGTATGATGGCCTGCAGCGTGAAAGGGAATTTTATTCACCTGTTTATGACAGTGCTTTACAACAGGAAAAACATTTGCCCGATGAAAGGAATGTTCTGTATTGGAATCCGAATTTAAAAACAGATTCAGAAGGCAAAGCAAATTTCAATTTTTATACTTCAGATGTTGCAGGAAAATTTGCCTGCATAATTCAGGGCATTACACAAGATGGCATCATGGGCAGCAAACTAATCTTTTTAAATGTATCACCTTAATTACTCAGGTCGCTTTATCATCATTACCAACAATACAATTGCAGCACCAAACAAAGCCATAATACCAAACGACCATCTTAAACCAATTGCCTGCGCTACAAAACCAACGCCCGGTGGTATCGCTAAAAATCCAAAATAGCTTATTGTTGATACAGACGCAATAGCAGTACCGCTACTCATATTAGTTGATTTGCCTGCAAGGCTGAAAACCATCGGCACAATACAAGATACGCCAAAGCCTGTAAGCACAAATCCAACAGCAGCAGGTATAATGTATGGAAAGAGGCTTGATAACAATAAGCCTGAACAAATTAATATACCGCTGTATTTTAAGATAGTAACGTTGCCAAGTTTAGGTACAATCTTATCGCCCATAAATCTGCCGGCCGTCATACAAATCATATATAACACAAAAGCGGCTGTAGCTGTTTCTTTGCCTGCACCTACAGCTTTCCTGAAATAAATCCCGCTCCAGTCATACATCACATTCTCGCAAGCCATAGAAGCAAAAGCGATCAGCGCAAATACTATCAGGTGCTTATCAGGCATTACAAATAATTTTTTACGTTGGGGAACATGCTGTAGTGTATAATAAGTATTTGGATAGAATGATGCAGAAAGTATAAGCATCGCTATACTTACCACAATAAAATGTGTCGCTAATGGCAAACCAGATAACACAAAAAGATAACCAACTGCAGCACCTGCAAAACCAGCCATACTCCATACTGCATGAAACGTAGTGATGATGGATTGTTCGTATAAGCGCTGTACTTCCACACCCTGCGCATTCATAGAAAGGTTAAGCAAATTGCGGGATGAGCCAAAACAAAACAATATGAAACATAACTGCCAAAGCTGTGTTGTAAAACTTAACAGCGCAAGCATCAGGTTATAAAACACAGCACCAAATATCATGATGCTTTTGCTGCTGTAACGGTTTAATAAATTGCTTGTAAAAGGCACCGTAACCAACACGCCAACAGGCGCTGCCAGCAAGGCCGTTCCTAACTGCGCTTCATTAATATGCAATTGTATTTGTATGGTTGGTATGCGTGATGCCCAGGTTGCATAACCAAAGCCTGACATAAAGAAATACACCAATGTAGCAGTGCGGTGTTTTATGCGCGGCAATGTAGTTTTTGAAACGAGTTGCATCACTGCAAAAATACATTTGAAGATGAGCTAAAAGAATATAGCTTACCATATATGTACATTAATATTCAGCCATTACTTCATGCTTATAACACCACATCCATTTTTCACCTGGTTCTGCAGAAATTACAACAGGATGAGATGTTGCGTGAAAATGTTTCGTCATGTGTTTTTTGGGTGAGCTGTCACAACATAATGTAACACCACATGTTTGGCAGGTTCTTAAATGCATCCAGTGACTTCCTGTTTTTATGCATTCTTCACAAACATGTTCTTTAGCAGTTTTTATATGTTCTACTTCTTCAATATCAGTACAAACATTTTCTTTCATAATATAATAATGATTTTTATTTTTGAATGATGTAAGGTCACATTCCAGTTCAGCCCTGTTCCAGTTACCTGTGTTAGCAGCAGCTTCGTAAGTGCTGTTCAGAAATTTTAATAATGTTGCTTCAGGATTAGCAGCGGTTTTTACCACATCATACAATAAAAAAAATTCACCCATTTCTTTATTATAAAATGCTTCAGCCGGCTCAACAACCTGTTCACCAAAGTTGGCAGGTGTTGGATAACAATAAGAATAAAATGCAGCATGCGGAAAGGCATCATTGCCCGGCCAGAAACCAGCACTGCTTACTTCATGCGAATAAGCCTCCTGCATTATACGCACAGGCATGTTAGGCGCACCTCCCAAATGCAATGGTGCAGACCTGCCTGAAAAACGTGTAACTGCTAAATCAAATGCACCCCAGAATAAATGCACAGGGCTGCACTTGCCGTTGAAGCCGGCCCGGAATTTTGTAAAAACTTTTTCAACCTGCACTAATGCAAGCCAGTAATTATGTATGTGTTCTTTGCTGTAGGTTTTATGAATATCATCTTTTTCAAATGGTATTGCGTGTTCAATTTCATTTGGTGTCGCATAAATACTAATATCAATATTCATATTACCAAGCATATCAAAAATCTCTTTATAAAAATCTGCAACAGTAAGATGCTGCAGCTGCATGTGCTCTTCAATTCCTTTGCTTGTTGTTATAATAAGTACATGGTGGTTAAAATCAAACTCAATTTCAAATATACCCTTTGCATAAGGCATTGCACCTGTTGTTAAACCTTTTGACGAAACATATAATGTAACCTGCCATGAATGATTAATCCATGGCATTGCTTTCAATCTTATCTTACCCACAATCTGCGTAAATAGCTGAACCGTTGCCAGCGTGTCTTTCCAATCAGTGTAATTGAGTTCAGGCCACAAGGCATCCATAAATTAAAATTTGGAAGTAAGATATGAAAGCTTTATTAAAATGATTGCAGCATTACTTCATCAAATAAAATTATCAGTTTATATTTTACACCGATTACAAGTGCATAATTTTTTGCTGTATGACCAACCGGAAAATCAAAACAAACAGGATAATTATATTCTTTAACAGCATCAATGATTATTTCGTCAATATTTTTTCCATACGAAATAAATGTGTCTTTAATTTCTGTAAAACTTCCAACAATCAAACCTGCAAGGTTATCTAGTTTACCTGCACGTTTTAATTGCATCAGCATTCTGTCAATAGCATACTTATACTCACCAATATCTTCAATAAAAAGAATTTTATTTTTTGTATTAATGTCAGATTTTGTTCCGATGCTATGCGCAAGTAAGGTAAGATTTCCACCAACTAATTCTCCTTCGCAAATACCGGTTCGGTTTAAAATGTTTGCAGCAGTTTTATACAATTGATGTTTGCCGGTTAGTGCTTTAAATATTGACTGGATATATTCTCTGCTTTCATCTATTTCATTAAAAGCAGCAGCCATTGGTGCATGTAAACCTGCTATGTTATAGTTTGAATAGATGTGTGCATGCAATAAAGTAATATCGCTGTAACCAATTATCCATTTTGGATGTTGAATGAATTTATCAAAATTTATGTTATCAATTATACGGCTTAAACCATACCCGCCCCTTACACAATAAATGGCTTTGATGTTATCATCATCTAACATTAATTGCAACTCATGTAAACGTTCTTCATCCGTTCCTGAAAAATAGTTATGCTGATTACTTAGTGTTTTTCCTACAACAACGTTAAAACCCCATTGTTGTAATGTTTCAATACAACGTTGTGCTTTTTCTAAAGGCATGTAACCGGAAGGACAAAGCATGCCGATTGTATCGTTTGATTTTAAGTATGCCGGAATGATAACAGGCATCAATCCAGCGCTTGCATTACATCATTAATAATATCATCTGCATATTCAAGCCCGACAGAAATTCTTATTAAACCAGGCGTTATACCAACGCTTAATCTTTCTTCTTCAGATAATTTTGAATGCGTAGTACTTGCAGGATGCGATGCGATGCTTCGTGTATCGCCAAGGTTTGCCGTCATAGAAAGCATCTTCAAGTTGTTTAAAAATCGTCTTCCTTTTTCAATGCCGCCGTTAACTTCAAAACATACAATGCCACCGCCGGCTTTCATTTGTTTTTTTGCAATGGCATATTGTGGATGATCTTCTAAAAACGGATACTTAACCCGTGAAACATTTTTATGTTGCTTTAATGCCAATGCAACCTTCATCGCATTCTCGCAATGCCGCTGCAAACGCACATCCAATGTTTCTAAACTCTTGCTTAAAACCCATGCATTGAATGGTGATAAAGATGGGCCTGTATTTCTGCTGAACATAAATATCTCTTTTATTAAATCAGCTTTACCAACCACTATGCCGCCTAATACGCGACCTTGCCCATCAATCCATTTTGTTGCTGAATGTACAATTAAATCGGCGCCATAATCAATAGGCTTTTGTATTAACGGCGTTGCAAAACAGTTATCAACATTTAAAATAAGGTTATGTTGCTTACAAAAATTTCCAGCCCATTCCAGGTCTATAATTTCTAATTGCGGATTGGTTGGTGTTTCCAGGTAAACCATTTTGCTGTTTGTCTTCACCGTTTTTTCCCACGCATCTTTATCGTTTGCAGCAACAAAGGTTGTTTCAATACCATAACGCGGAAGAAATTTTGTAACCATTGTATGTGTACTTCCAAACACAGAACTGCAGCATATTAAATGGTCGCCTTGTTTAAGCAATGCAAACATAGATGCAAACACTGCGGCCATTCCGGTTGCTGTTGCAAAGCCAGCTTCAGCACCTTCCAATACACACATTTTTTTTATAAACTCATCAACATTCGGATTACTGAAACGGCTGTAAATATTTTCGTCATTTTCATCTGCAAATGCAGCACGCATGGTTTCAGCTTCATCAAACCGAAAGCTGCTTGTTAAGTATAATGGTGTTGAATGTTCCTGTTCATTTGTTCGTGGAATTTGTATGCGTATGGCTTCGGTTATCGGGTTTAACTTATTATTGATGGAGTTGCTCATCACTGTTTATTTATATTCTGTTTTGTATTTGAATAATTTATCACTAAGGCACGAGGACACGAAGTAATAAAATAAAACAAAGTACTATTAATTTGATTTTTCAACCTTTACTTTCCACCTAATTTCAGCACCGGCTTTTTTCAGCGTTCCTGCAACAGAGCAATATTTATTGACAGATAACTCTACTGCACGCTGTGCTTTGCTTTCATCCACATCACCATAAATAATAAATTCAAGTTCTATATACTTCCATAAAGAAGTTTCAGTACCGGCTTCTCTTTCGCCATGTACAATGGTTTTATAATCTGTAATGTTTTGTTTTTGTTTTTTTAAGATGGAGATTACGTCCATGCCGCTGCAACCCGCTAAAGCCATCAGCATTAATTGCATTGGGCGTACGCCAAAATTATCACCACCATGATCAGGACTATTATCAATTTTTACTGATTGTCCATACGCATCTGTTACTTCAAAACCATAATCGCCATGTACACGCGCCAGTTCAACTTTGATCATAAAAAATTTGCGCAAAAGTATTTATCATTTTTGAGTATCCATAATGAGTGGCGTATTACCATTGCCCATGACTATAATTTTTGTATTGGGTGATTTTGCGATTTCAAGTTGTGCCTTTATTCTTTCATATTGCAATTGCTTATCTGTTAAGCTCTGGCTGATGATAGTTTGATAATCAGATATACCTTGCGCTTCAATGCGTTTGCGTTGCGCTTCCTGTTGTTCTTTCTGTAATACAAACTGCATCTTTTGCGCATCCTGCTCCGCACTTATTTTCTGCTCGATGGATTGCTTAACACTTGCAGGTAAGGTTATATTACGTATCAGTAAATTTTCCAGCAGTAAACCTCTTTCTCTGAAATCTGTTTCGATGGTCTTATAAATGCGTTGCTGAAACTCATCGCGTTTCGTGGAAAACAGTGATACGGCATCATAATAAACAGCATTGTCTCTTATGCGTGTGCGTGTAACAGGACGTACGATTTTATCTTCATAATCTATTCCTGTTTGCTGCAGTAAGCGTGGCGCTTCATCAGGAACAACGTGATATAAAACAGAAAGATCAATGGTAACCTCAAGTCCGTCAGCAGACAAAACCTTTATAGCATCGTCGCCAGCTTTCGTGCCTTCATCTGTTACACCGCTCATGGTATAATTCTGCGTTTTTATATCAAGATGTTCAACTTCAACTAATGGATTGATAAAATGCAATCCGCTGTACAAAACATTGTTCTGAATCTTACCAAACAATTTCTGTACACCAATTTCACCAGCATCAATCTGTACAATGCAAGCTGTAAGTACACCTAGCAGAACTACTATTAACCCAATAATGCGAACTGTGTTTATAAAACGATGTAATGCCTGGTTGCTTCTTAAAAATCCTGCAGAAAAAATTATAATAAACCCGATGATTATAAGTGCCATAAAACAAATTTTGCATGAAAGTAATGCTTGCTTTATTATGAACTGAAAGCTTTACTATAAACGCAAATAAACCAGTTTGCATGGCACATTGCCCGGTTCACCATCAACCACCATTAACACACCTTTATTAAAGGGCACAATTCCTTCATAATTATCAAGAAGATTTAAAGAGATAAAAGCAACCGGTTGCCAATACAGTTTATTTTTACGTATGATGATTTTTATAAGTTGGTCAAAGCAATAATCAAGCGTGCCGCCATTGGTTAACTGTTGTTTTACTTTTGTTATGTCAACATCTTTCAAATAATCATCGCGTTCACCTGTATAGTTTGGTAAAGTAAACAAACGGTTTATTCCAATTAGTTCACTATCATTCAAAGCATATACATCAGTAACCCTGAAATACAGCGGCTCAGCCCATTTCAGTGCTTTGGCTTTTGTTTTTAAGGAAGGTGAAAACAAGAATGCACTTGCATTAACAGTGTCTTTATTACATTCAAAAAAAGCAAGCAATTGGTTTTTATGTGGCAATAATGCAAGGCTTTCATAACCTGCATTATTGATGTTGTAAGTATTTGGTATATGCTGTGTGTCTTCAAGAATATGTATTGTTTTTTTGTTTTGATTGATGATGCCTTTGATAAGATAGCAAAAGCTGGTATCTGATTCAAGCGAAAAAAAGATAGTATCATTTTTTACAACAGCAGCTTCAAAGCCATCATAGTTGTTTATCAGTACTTTTTTATTAATGAATAAAGAATCTTTACGTGGACCAACATGTGTAAAATCATCAATATAAAACGCAGTATGTTTTACATAAGCATTGTTGTTAAACGATGCAGCTATTTCAACGGTATCAATAAAATAAATGGAATCAATTATATTTCTCCTGTTTTGAGGAACAAGCACAATTGTATTGCGCCATTTGGCAAGCGCAGAAAATTCATAACGGTGCGCAGTAAGCGAATCGTTGATTTGAATAACCGGATGTGGTTGCGCAACAACATCATCAACATAAATAAAAAGTAGTAAAAACAGAAGCCATTTCATGTATGCAAATTGAATAAATCAATTTACATAAAATGCAGCAGGGATTATATCTGTGTTATTTTTTTCTTTTTCTTCTATGCTTTTTCGGGTGAGCCGGAGATGGTGTTGGACCATCATCTTCTACAATACGTATTGTCCAAAAATCATCTGATAAATTCTCATTTGTAATGTAGGCATAAGGCATAGTAAAATAACCAGCCATTCCCCAGCCATCACCCCAACTGTTGCGGATTATAAAGCGGCTTGTTTTGTCATCATAGCCAACACACATTATTGCATGGCCGCCTACCACTTTTTCCTGTTTACCAGGCATATTAAGCTCGCCTGTTTGAGCAACCACTTCACTTTCAAACCCATCATATACAGTAAAGCCAAACACAAACGGATAACCGGAAGCGAGACAACCTTTCATTTGGTTAAGGTCACGGTCAACGCGCTGGTAGGATAATGCTTTATGTTTAAGTGCATTGTTGTAAGATTTTTTAGAAGGCTTATGAGTAAACCTTGCAATATTATATGGGCACATTTCTTCAGGGCAAACGCCTTGCTGATTTACTGATTTTATACCATCACGTATTTGTGCACCGCTATCCGTGCCAACCGATTGCTCCATCACACGTTCATTGTAATAAATAAAAAGACGCGAAGGCATAAATGCATCTGCAGCGTTTTGTTTCATTATTTCAAATTCCATAGCAGCGCCGATAGCATTAGCTGTGCAACTACCCAGTTGACCCTGATCATAAACAGCTGGGCATTGATTGCGTAAATCAACTTTTGAAGGAGGTGCTTTTGTGTAAGCAGGTGGTGCTTTGTAAGTAAAATCCCGCTGGTCAGGCAAATCCGGCTGCCAGCCAAAATGTTTTACAATAATTGACATAATGTGTGTTTTATAAATGATAAAATTGAGAGACGAGAATTGTTATTGTATGAATCGTTATTTAAAGTATGATGGAAGCAATATTTTTTTGTTTGATACTGATGTTCTGTTGCACTTAATTTTTTAACGGACATCAATAAGATACAAGCAAATTTTAATTTTATTTTCAAGCGCTTTTGCTTGTGTATTTTATTTTAAATACTGTTTTATAAACCACACTAAATTTTTAAAGCCCAACCTCATTAATATTTCGTCTGGTTCAAGCAAATCCTGTTGCTGAAAATCAGCCGGCGGATGTTGCATGTACACTGTAATTTTTTTAAGTAAAAAATCTTCAAACTTATTCATGTCGCGATAAGTTTGAAACTGGTCAACAGGATGTATTACCCCATCAAAATCAGTTCCCAAACTTGTATGATCCCATACTGTTGCCTCAGGTGTTCTTGGCATTGCAGCTATCAGTTCAGCTATGTACTGGAAATGCTTCCATAAGGTTTGAATGTTTGAAGCCTGGACACCATTTATACGCTGGTCAAACTCAATACCTATCATGCCATTACTTCTTACGGTTTCAAAAATATCATCATCAAACATGTTTAAATTTTGCTGATAAAACGGGTTCGGATCCCATGTGTTAATTGAATCTGTATCGCCAACCGCTTTGCGCCCACTCACACATGCATGAGACCATACAATTGGTATGTGCGGGTAATTGTTAGCCCGAAAGCGATAATAACTTTGCCTTGCTTTCCAGCTCATGTGCTTCACATCAACCAATACATTATTCTTCAGCAGTTCATTAATCACCATATAACCAAGTGGTGTTATATCGCTGTCTTTGCCAAAGCTTTGATCAGTAAGCCCCAGTTTTGTTATTGGCTGCAGGCTATCGCAATGCCCGCATAAACCATTATAATAATGATGCGCTACAGTAAATGAAAAAAACTTTGCACCGCTGATAAGTTGTTTTAGGTTTTGCATCACCATATCACAGGCATCTTTGCTCCACAATGCATTCATGGTTTCAGGATGATTTTCAACTAAGTCTGTCGTGATATGATTGCGAAAATCGACACCATTCAAAGCCTGGTAAGCAAGCAACTGCTCGTTACTGATGTGCTTATCAAAGTTGCGGCCATTGTACGTATCACCATTTATAAATGTTGTATTACTCCATAAGCAGTTGCCACCTTCAATATTTAAAAAAATTTGGATTGCCTGATCTGAACTTATAAGATCTACATCATCTCCTTTTTCTACAATCTTATACGATGCTTTTTTTATTTGCGTATAAGTAGTACCTATACATTGTGAAGCATCAGGAATAAAAGGGCCGTTCTTAATGTAATTTAACTGGGCCAATGTTTCTTTAAAATAATCATATACATCGGCCTTTATTTTTTTTATATTATTTTTTGTAAAGCTTGAAATAACAGTACCTAATTCAAGCTCAGCAAAATCTTTTACGCGTAACAAGCCAAGAATTTTGTCAAAAGTTGTTGAATTGGGTATTCTGAAAAAACCACTTTCCGGCGGATACAATGAAACGCCGATAAGCCTTACAGCACTGTTTATCGTACTTGTAAAATCTGATTGCGAATACGTGGTAAAGCCGGCATGTACGCTGATGATATGGCGCAAGCTATCTTTAGGCAGGTTATATTCATTCCATATAGAAGTGACGTTGTTAGGATCATCACTCATAGCTTCATCATCAGTTGCACGACTTTCAAATGGCCGTAAAAAGGAGTGTGCATGCAAATCAGCAAATAACATAAATAATTTTAGTACCTACTCTATAAATGATTTTTAAGGCAGGGTTTTCGGTATTGTTCCTGCCTTTTATTTTAAAAATTACATACATCGCTATAATCTTCTTTACAGATTTGCAGATAATATTTACTAATGAATAAATAAACATCCATTCCTGCTACCAGGTAAATGATAGTAAAGCCAATATTAATTACTCCTGCTTAATATATAGCAAGCTGCTACTTTAGCTATATAATTTTACTTATTGTCTGCGCTAGCTTTAAGCTGTTGATCTATAGTCTGGCTTTTTGCTGCACTGCCTGCTGAAGAACCAAAGTAATAACCATATACCTGTGTTAGCAATGCGCTTAAAACACCAAGAATATACATTACGATTTGCTTTTTGCCATCATCATTATCTAACTGCTTTGTAAAAATCAAAATATAAAACATAGCAAAGCATAACACTGTGCCTGCAATAGCAAGATAATACGTAATATTTTTACTAAGCTTAGTCGCATTGGGGTTTTGAGCTATAGCTATTTCACGCTGGCGGGCACTTGCAGTATCTGCATACATAAGCTGCCTTTCTTCAATAGAAAGCTTTTGCATATCTTCCTGGTAATCCATTTCTGCCTTGGCCATTTCATTATCCAGCTGCATTTTTTCAGCTTTAGTTGTTATTACTTTATCCAAAGTATTACCAACGGAATCAACCAGCTTAGATGCTCCGCCGGAAAACAGGTCTGTTATAAAACTCATGGTAAATTTTTTATAATTATTGATTTAATTAACACCTAAGGCACGGCGTATCCAGCCATAAAAATATTTTTTACTTAATGGCCTTCTTTCTACAATATTTATAAACCGTGCAATTTTGGCAAGTGTAAAATAGGCTATGAATTGATCAGGATCCATGTTATTGACAGCTGATACCGAATCTGGTGACATGACACCATCTTCATTAACACCGGTAACCTTTTGAGCTAATATAACGCTGGTACCAACACCTGCATTAACACCAAAATCAAAAATACAGTTTGCAACGCGCTGCTCGGTTATATCAGCGCCTTTTACAGTGTCCCAATAACCTACTTTATAAAACTGCTCTATCTCTGCATTCAGCTCAGTGTTATTTGCGAGGTTAGCAGAAAAGTTAGGTTGCTTCTTCTGCAAATCAATCAACGTCCAGCCAATCCAGTTACTGTTCATTTTTCGGGAAACACCTTTATAGGTTTCACCTCCCGGATCATTGGGATCATTAACATAACCGCCTTCGTTCTGTAAAACGAGTTGTAATGCCTGATTAAAATCTGCCATATTGTTTGTTTAACTGCCTACTCTTGATTCCGTTTTCGGCTTACCGGATAATGTAATACTTAAATCCTGTGTTTAATAAAGATTTGCACAAACCGGGACACACGTTAGTAAAATAAACCAAAAGATATTGTCGGTTTTTAACAGGAGTTGGAAACACTTGTAACAGAAATCTGAATAATTATTCAGCTAATAGAAGATTTTTTTTTGAGTTGGCAAGCATTACAGGAAAATAAATTTTGAATACATGACATTTATCAAAAAATATTAAGCATGAAGGCCTGCATGTAACGCTCGTAATATTGTTTTAAAATAAATATAGCTGGATGGTTATTTATCTTTTAATAAAAATTCTCCTTTGGTTAACCATGATAAACCAAATGCCGCTAACGCCAGTGTTTCAAAAATCAGCGTTGGTTTAAGAAACGATATAAGCTTGTGAACGGCAGGAATACTATCAACCGGAATGCCTATAACAGATACTATCATAATAATTCCGCAAATAATATAAATACGGTTTCGTTTTCTTTTTTCAGGCGTTATATTACCTGATGTTTTTGTAAAAAGAAAGATCGACATGTATGATAATAAT
>CAHJWK010000004.1 GCA_903642275.1 Chitinophagaceae bacterium | reverse complement strand
CACTTTCCACATAATAAGCATTCTTGTTATTATAAATATCCATCGTTGTGTAGTTGTGAAAGTCAACAGGGTCAGGGCAAGCAGCATAACAACCATTGTATTCATCAGGATAAAAAACCTGTGCAGCCAGTACTTCCCAACCACCTGTTGAGCCGCCATACATGAATCTTGCCCAGCCTTTGCCGATACCGCGAAAACGCTTTTCGATTTCAGGAATTAATTCATAGGTAATAGCATCACCGTACGGACCAAGGTTAGCAGAATTCACTGCATAAGAATCATCATAATACGGATTGGCATGTTGTATTTCAACTACTAAAACTCTCGGAAAATTTTTTCCTGCCCATAATTTATAAAACTTATAATCCTCCTGCTGCACAATTTTATTATAGCCTGAAATGCGAAAGCGTTCACTTGTATCAGGTTTTAAATTTTCATCAGGCGGCGTAGTGCGAAAGTCACTGATGTCTTCAGGGAAATGGCCATGAAAAATTGCCAAAGGATAATGCACGTTTGGATGTTCATCAAAACCTTCAGGCAATAAAATATGAGCACCAATATACATTGGCCTGCCCCAAAAAGCAGTCAGTAATTTGCTTTGAATTTTTATATGTTTTACATACTTCGTGTCTTCCGGTTCTTTTATTGGCGGAATAATATTATTGATCACCAAATGAATTTCATTGGATGTATTTGGATCGAAATGGATTTTAATTGGTGTTGAATAAATATTGCCTGGCGCACTATTCCAATGCTGGCCCTCACCTCTGTCCATCGGCAACTTTACGGTTTGTCCGGTCTGCAGATGAAAGGTCTCATACTTGTGCAGCAATACCTGGACGTAGTAATCGCCTGCAGGAACATCTTTTAACCTTTCCATAGGGTAACCGAACGCATGCATGTCAACCAACTCATCACTTTTGGGCGACCAGTCGTTTACATCAATGCCAAACACAAGCTGTGTATGTGCAGCATCATTGACTTGAAACCGTGGTTCCTCATTTTTGTTGTTTGATAATAACAATAACAAACGGCCATCAAGTGTTGATTGCTTTAAAGAATCTGCAATACTTACGCGAAAGGTTTGTGCGTTACTAACAACTGTAATAAATACAAATAATAAGAAGTATAATTTTTTCATAGCTGCGATTATGTTTATAAATTATTTTTTGAATTAAGATGTCAGCACTTCAACAGGCGTAAAAGAACGAAACTGCGGCAATAATAATTCAACTACTTGCTGAACAATATTTTCAATATTGATATCATCGCGGTTTGAAAGTATAACAATCATAAAATTTTCGAATGGAATAGTAAAGCTATACGTTTTGAAACCACCATTATCACCACTATGATATACTTTTTTAATTGTTTGAGTTTCATCAACAAACCATCCATAACCATAACCTGTTTTATGTGTTGTGTCAATTAAATACTGAATGGAACGTGCTTTATTGATTAAGTCTTTCGAACACAGTTTTCCGCTTTGCAAAGCCATAAACCATTGCTCATAATCATGCACAGAAGTGTAGATGCCGCCATCACCTTCCGTTGAAAAAAATATATGTTCATCTGCGCCTGATTGATTAAATTTATTTGTGCTGCTATCATAGCTGTAACCGGTTACTTCGTTTGATATATTAGCTTTTTCATTCCACACAATTGTAGTATTCATTCCTGCAGGCTTGAATATATTTTGCATCATATAATCATTGTAACTTAAGCCACTGAGCTTTTCTATTATCAGCGCCAGTAAACAAAAAGCGGTATTGCTGTATCTGAAATGTGTACCCGAAACAAAATAAGTTGAATCAACATTTTTAATAGCATTATATACATCACTATCATGCGCATGATGCATGTTGGCTGTGTTGGTATGATTATAATGATCAATCAAGCCGGAAGTATGTGAAAGCAATTGTTGCACAGTTATTATATCAGCTACTTTTTTATTCATGTCTGGAAAGAACCTGCTTATCTTATCACTCGGCGATAATAACTTTTTTTCTTCTAACTGCAATATTGCTACAGCCGTAAATTGTTTGGTTAATGAACAGATGTTGAAGTTTGAAACTGTAGTCAGCTTATCTTTTTTTTGAAGATTATTAATGCCATAACTTTCATTAAAAACATTTTTACCATGATATATTAAACCAACAGAGACACCTGGCAGTGAATCTTTATAAACTGATTTAAAAATGGAATCAATCTTCTTTTCGTTATGAATAAGAATGCCTGTATTGGTTTGAAGAAAAGCATGATTAAACATACACAAGCTCAACACAAACAGCATCGTTTTCTTCATGATTAATGTTTTGTCTGGTTATTAAAGTTTCAGCATTTAATCTTTTCTCATAATAGGCGGTCCAGAAGGCAGCAATGCATGCCATTGTTCACTGCCTTTCTTAGCTATAAATTCATCTCTTATATCTTTAACTTCCTGCGGATTTGTATAAAGATCAATCATGGTGGAAGCAAGCGCTTTACTTGCATACAACATTCCTTTATGGCCGATGCTCATGCCACCGCAGGCAACCACAACCCACGAATGCCATGGCGTTTCTTTTGGCGCAGTTGTAACCAGCAACGAAATTTCAGGAACAATCCAGCTTATATCACCTACATCACTTGAACCACCAACCGGGTCAGGTGCCGTTGGCTTGAGTGGCTTAACAGAACCATCAATACCTTTTGATTCCATGCCAAACTGTTTCATAATATCATCCGCAAACTTTGTCTCTTCAGGAGTATAAGTTATGCCTCCTAGTGAATCAAGATTGCGTTGCAAAAGTTCAGCGCCTTTATCAATCACCAGTTCTTCATATAAGCCATTATTTAAAAATGTTTTATAACTAACGCCAGCCATTAATGCAGCGCCCTGCGCAATGTTTTTCATACGGTCCTCCAGCACTTCAACACCGGCCCGCTTTGAATCCCGCAACCATATCCATACGCTTGCTGTGTCAGGCACTACGTTTGGTATTTTGCCTGCTTCAAGGTAAACATAGTGCATGCGCACAGATGGCTTTACATGCTCCCTGTAAAAGTTGATGCCGGTGTTAAAAAGCTCAGCTGCATCTAATGCACTTCTCGCGTCCCACGGGTCAGCAGCCGCATGTGCGCTCTTGCCTTTAAAAGAAACAGTATAATCAACTATTGCCTGCGTGCTTTGATTGTTCACTTTTATTTCATAATCAGGATGCCAGTCCAAACAAACATCCAAATCATTAAACACGCCTTCCCTTGCCATATATACTTTGCCCGCATAATCTTCTTCTGCCGGTGTGCCGTAAAAACGCACGGTGCCTTTGATAATATTTTTTTGGATAAGTTCTTTTATAGCAAGTGCAGCACCAAGGCCACCAACACCTAACAGGTTGTGCCCGCAACCATGGCCCGGATTACCTAAAGTAACCGGCTCTTTTGTGGTTTGAGCTTTTTGTGATAAGCCTTGTAATGCATCAAACTCACCCAGCACGCCAATGATAGGTTTGCCGCTTCCATATTCCGCAATAAAAGCTGTTGATAAACCTGCTACGTTTCTTGTTACTTTAAAACCTTGCTTTTCAGCATATGCAGAAAGTATTGCAGACGAGCGATGTTCTTTTAAAGCAGTTTCAGCGTATGTCCATACACTATCACTTAATGCAGTTAATTCTTTGCTGTGCTTATTTACAGATTCAAGTGCTGTTTTCTTTGCAGGCGATAAGTTTTCATTTTGAGAGAATGAAAGCTGATGCAAAAGCATCATTAAAACCAATGCAGCTAATTGTCTCATGAACTTAGATTATAGAATGAATATAAACATTATAAAATAATAATGCTTATTTCATACTCTCCAGTTCTTTTTGCATGCGGAACATTTCATCACGCAGTTTAGCAGCTTCAATAAAATCTAAATCTCTTGCTGCTTTTTCCATTTGCTTTTTAATAGTATTGATTGCCTTCTCCATCTGCGGAATTGTTTTATAAACTGCCTGGTCTTCTGCAGCGCTTGTTACAATGTCCTGGTCACCTTGTATTGCATATGGATTTTTTGTGTCGTAACCTTTTATATCAAGCACGGATGTTTGTGCAAACACATTCTCTTTTGTTTTGATAATTGTTCTTGGTGTAATGTTATGCTCAATGTTATAAGCAACCTGCTTTTCTCTTCTGCGATTGGTTTCATCAATGGTTTTCTGCATGCTTTCCGTCATCTTATCAGCATAAAAAATTACAAGCCCGTCAACATTGCGTGCAGCACGACCAGCTGTTTGTGTAAGCGATCTTTCATTACGTAAAAAGCCTTCCTTATCCGCATCAAGAATTGCGACTAATGAAACTTCAGGCAAATCCAATCCTTCACGTAAAAGATTCACACCAACCAGCACATCAATCTCACCTAATCTAAGTTGCCGTAAAATTTCTATGCGCTCCAATGTATCGACATCACTATGTATATATTTTGATTTGATGCTGATGCGCTGTAAATATTTATCCATCTCTTCCGCCATGCGCTTGGTTAATGTTGTAACCAAAACACGATCACCTTTTGTAACACGCTTATCAATCTCATCAAGCAAATCATCAATCTGGTTTACGCTTGGGCGAATCTCAATCGGCGGTTCTAATAAACCTGTAGGACGAACCACTTGTTCTACCACAACGCCGCCGCATTTCTCTAATTCATATTCTCCCGGCGTGGCACTTACAAAAACAGTTTGGCCGGTCATATACTCAAATTCATGAAAATTTAAAGGACGATTATCCAACGCTGAAGGCAAACGAAATCCATATTCAACCAAAATTAACTTGCGGCTTCTGTCGCCACCGTACATACCTGCCACCTGCGAAACTGTTTGATGGCTTTCATCAATCACGCATAAAAAATCTTTTGGAAAATAATCCAGCAAACAGAATGGCCGCATACCTGCCTGGCGGCGATCAAAATACCTTGAATAATTTTCAATGCCATTACAAAAACCAAGTTCACGTATCATCTCCAAATCATATTCAACCCTTTCTTTTAAACGTTGTGCTTCTATAAGCTTACCGGTAGTCTTAAAATATTCAGACTGCAAACGCATTTCATCCTGTATTTCGTACAAAATTGTCTGCAGCATATCTTTCGGAGCCAGGTATAAATTAGCAGGAAAGATGGCTGCATTTTCAATCTTCATTATACGCTTGTTATTTTGCACATCAATCGTTTCAATCTCTTCAATTTCATCACCAAAAAAAGTTATGCGATAACCATAATCAACATAAGGCAAATTGATATCAATGGTATCACCTTTCACACGAAATGTTCCGCGTTTAAAATCAACCTGTGTCCTGCTATATAAACTATTAACCAGCGAATGCAAAAAGCCCTGTCTTGAAATTACCTGGCCTTTTGCTATGCGTACAATTCCGTTTTCAAAATCTGTTGGATTACCAATACCATAAATGCAACTCACGCTTGCCACAACAATTATATCGCGACGGCCGGTAAGCAATTCGCTTGTTGCCTGCAAACGCAGCTTATCAAGTTCCTCATTAATACTTAGATCTTTCTCAATATACACGTCACGCACGGGCATGTACGCTTCGGGCTGATAGTAATCATAGTAGGAGACAAAATAGCCAACCGCATTATCAGGAAAGAATTGTTTAAACTCTCCGTATAGCTGCGCCACCAAAGTTTTATTATGCGTTAACACAAGCGTTGGCCGCTGAACGTTTTGAATAACATTTGCCATGGTAAATGTTTTACCACTGCCGGTGACGCCAAGCAAGGTTTGATAATGTTCATCATTTAAAATGCCATCGGTTAATTGTTTAATGGCTTCAGGCTGGTCTCCGCTTGGTTGGTATGGAGCAACTAATTTAAAAGGCATATTGCAAGATAGCTCGTAAAAAAATTATTGTATTTCATTTAGTACAACTTCAATTAAAAATGCATTAGATGAAAATTTTCAATGACTTATAAATAAACATGCATAATCCTCAAATAAAACTCCATATTTTTTATTTTTTCAATTAAATTTTTTATAAATAAAAAAGTGGCAAAGTTGTTGCTAATAGCTTAGCCACTTAAAAATTAAAATAGATTTAATCACTCTAAAATCTCAAACAATGAAAAAAGTACTTTTTACTGCAGCCGTTTTATTAGGCGCAACAGGAATTTGTATTTCAAATTTCACAACAACAAATGCACAGGTTCCTACAACGAACAATCATTTTGTTATCAAAGACACTGTTCCAAGTGATACAATGAAAACAAAAGATTCTACTTTATTAAAATTTTAGTTAGTTCAACGGGGTTTATTTGTGCTGACAAAGCTTTTGCAATTATTGCGAAAGCTTTTTTGTTTATAAGATTCTTGTATTATCTGAAGTGAATATTGAATTGTTGGGTGTCAAAGCTTCCATATTTTTCTTCAACTATTTTCCAGCGATATTCAAAAATTTCTTTCAATTGTTTTTTTACAATGATTGCGTTTGCAATATCACCAATAAACCAAAAAGGAACTTTATAGTGAACAAGGTCTGTCATTTCAATTCCGTTATTAGTTTGTTTGAAATGATGCTGGTGATGCCATAAGCTGTAAGGACCAAAGCGCTGTTCATCAACAAAATATTCCTTGTCTTTAACATGTGTTATTTCTGTCATCCAGTATAATGGAATACCCAGCAAAGGCTTAACTGTATATTCAATTACCTGTCCTGCATACATATTATTTTTTAATGTGTCACCTATAATTTTAAAGCCCAGTTTTTTTGGAGTGATGGCATTTAGGTTTTCAGGCTTACTGAAAAAATCCCAGGCAGTATTAATATCAGTTGAAACATTCTGAATGGTTTTTAATGAATATACTTTGCTCATAGTATATTAACAATAAGTGCCTGGTAAAGTTTGATTAACTATTTTAGCTGCTTATCTTCATAATAACTTCTAATGCTAAAGCTCTTTGTTTTACAAGGTCTGCATCATTCTGCACTTTTATAACATTCCACGTAGTTCCATCCATGTTATTATACATGGTTGATATAAATGCAAGTTCGCTGTCACGAAAAAATCAACCAGTTTTTTTGTGCCGCTTGAGCTTTACTTTTTCATCAGCCGATAATGTTTGCATCAATAATTTAATACTTATTCAGTTCTTTATCCCAGGCATCTCTTGTCCTGATTTACAATCAATCATGCCAGCTATTGTATAATTTTGGCTTGAATCAATGCATTGCTGTTGCTGCTGGTCAATATCAGTTTTCCATTCTTAACCTGGGAATATATTTTAATAATTGATGTTAAAAAACATGCTATCAAAAAAATGAACCTGAACAGTTTCATACATACTTTTTAATACAGCACAACTTGCTTATTAAGAAGTAAGTTTATCAAATTTAAGATAACCAATGTGTAGTTCATCTCTTACTTTTTTATCTGACGGCGTTATAATCAAACTATATTTTTCTTTTGTTTTTGCAGTTAGAATGTCACTAATTTCATAAATATCATCTACATCAATTCCGTACCTATCATCCACATGGGATTTTGCACCTTTAAAATCACAATGCTTGTAAAATGCGGTTTCTTTTGCCATAGCAATTGCTTTACCAATACTTTCTGCTACAGTCAGTACTTTATAATGGTATTCTTCAAACTCGTTCTCTTTATATCCACCAAGATTTATAAAAAATAATTTTTCTTTTTGTTTGATGTACGTTTCATCCTGTTTAGCAGCAACAGTGATATCATAACCATCAATATGCGTTACTTCCTGCCAGGCATCGATATGCATTCTGCCGGCGGCTTCTTTCCAGAATAAATTCATTTCCGGCACAAGTTCTTTCAGCGAATCACTGATTCCAAAATACACATCATGCTGTTCTGTGTTCCTGCCGGCTGGTACACAGCCTAACATCACCATATACAGTTTCATGCTTATTGTTTATTATACGTGTGCATAAAAATATATTATCCAATCGTTTAATAAAACATGTTACCAACAAAAACCGGTGTTTGTTGTTTTGATGTTGTGGAAAGTAAAGAGGGCATAATTAAAGAATTTAAAAAGTTATTCAATCAAAAGTTACCTTCAACTTATAACAAACCTGTTCACTTTAATCATTGCTTTAACAGGATAATTTTAGACTGGCTGTTTAAAGATTGCTGGTATAATCACCTTGATAAAAACAAAACTGCATTAAGCCAGTTAAGCGAACAGCAAATCAACAAACCGATTTTAAGAATGAAGAAATGGCTGAATAATCAGCAGCATTTAATTAATGACAATAATGCTTCAATTGCTTATAGAAAAGACTTTAAAGCCAATATCACTTTACTTCAATCATAAAACGGAAATGTGGAAAACAGCTTTGTTTCTTTTACTGATATTTCGGAAATTTGACGGTTTGCGAATAACTATTAGCTAACAGCCATTGGCTGATAGCCTTAAACTTTAAAAATGCAGTTTTCACACTTACACGTACACACACAATATTCTTTGCTTGATGGCGCAGCCAGTATTGATTCTCTATATAAAAAAGCAGCAAAGCATAACATGCCTGCACTTGCTATAACCGACCACGGTAATATGTTTGGCGCGTTTGAATTTGTAAAACAGGCCTGGAATAACACAAAAGTTGTTGGTAAAGATGATAAAAGCAATGATATAAAAGAGCCGGTTATTAAGCCCATTGTTGGGTGCGAATTTTATGTGGTGGAAGACATGCACCGCAAGACTTTTTCGAAGGAACAAAAAGATGAACGTTATCACCAGGTGCTGCTTGCCAAGAATAAAAAAGGATATGAAAATTTAATCAAGCTTACCTCGCTTGGTTTTATTGAAGGTTATTACAGCAAGTACCCGCGTATAGATAAAAAATTAATTGAAAAATATCATGAAGGGTTAATTGCAACAACCTGCTGCATTGGTGCGTATGTGCCGCAGGCAATTTTGCATCTTTCTGAAACGCAGGCAGAACAGGAGTTTCGGTGGTGGCATAATTTATTTGGTGATGATTATTTTATAGAAATTCAGCGTCATGATATTAAAGAACAGGAGAAGATAAATGCAACGCTGCTGAAGTTTTCAAAGAAGTATAATGTGCCTGCAATTGCAACAAATGACAGTCATTACACAGAAAAAGAGGATTACAATGCGCATGATATTTTGCTGTGTATCAATACCGGCGAAAAGCAAAATACGCCCGGCTTTGATGATTTTGTGAATGATGATTTGCAGGTAAAAAATCGCCGCTTCAAATTTCCAAACGACAAGTTTTATTTTAAGAGTACGGATGAAATGATGGAAACTTTTAATGATGTGCCACATTCATTGGACAATACAAATATTCTTGTTGATAAAATTGAAGTGCTTAATCTTAAGAAAGATATTTTGTTGCCTGCTTTTCCGGTTCCTTCAGAGTTTCAAACAACCGATGATAAAAATATTAATCAATGGAACTACTTACATCATCTTGCTTATGAAGGCGCAAAAAAACGTTATGGCGAGATTGATGAAAAACTGCGTGAACGTTTGGATTTTGAATTATTCACGGTAAAAACAATGGGCTTTGCAGGTTACTTTTTAATAGTGAGTGACTTCATTAAAGTAGGCAGAGAACGTGGTGTTTTTATTGGCCCGGGTCGTGGTTCTGCGGCAGGGAGCGTTGTTGCGTATTGCATCGGCATAACAAACATTGACCCGATAAAATATAATCTTCTGTTTGAAAGATTTCTTAATCCCGACAGGAAAACAATGCCTGATATTGATACGGATTTTGATGATGAAGGCAGGCAAAAAGTTATTGATTATGTAGTAGAAAAATATGGCAAGAACCAAGTTGCCCAAATTATTACGTACGGCACGATGGCGGCGAAGATGAGCATTAAAGATGTGGCACGTGTAATGGATTTGCCGCTGAGTGAAAGCAATGCATTGACGAAGATGGTGCCTGAAAGAATCGGCACATCATTAAAGAAAATTTTTAAAGCCGCGCTTCCTGATGAACAACCTTCTGAAGACAGAGGAGGTGAATTTGAAAACATACGCAAGCTGCGCGAAATTTATAACGGCACCGATATGCGTGCCCAGGTTTTAAAAGAAGCAGAACGCCTTGAAGGCAATGTACGCAACATGGGTATTCATGCGGCGGGTATTATCATTGCGCCAAAAGATTTAACTGAATTAATTCCGGTTGCAACATCAAAAGATTCTGAATTATGGATTACGCAAATTGATGGAAGCACCATTGAAGAAGCCGGTGTGCTGAAGATGGACTTTCTTGGCTTGCGTACTTTATCAATTTTAAAAACGGCACTTGAACTCATCAAACTAAATCATAATAAAGAAATTGATTTGGATAGTTTGCCGTTGGATGATGAGAAAACTTTCCAGTTGTATCAGCGTGGAGAAACCAATGCAACGTTCCAGTTTGAAAGTGCTGGCATGCAAAAATATTTGCGTGAATTAAAGCCTGATAAGTTTGATGATTTAATTGCGATGAATGCATTGTATCGCCCCGGACCAATGGCGTACATACCACAGTTTGTTGCACGCAAACATAAGCGCGAAGAAGTGTGTTATGACTTGCCTGAGATGAAGGAATATCTTGAAGAAACGTATGGCATAACTGTTTATCAGGAACAGGTAATGTTGTTATCGCAAAAGCTTGCAGGCTTTACTAAAGGCGAAGCTGATGTGTTGCGGAAAGCGATGGGAAAGAAAGACCGCAAGACCCTGGATAAGATGAAAGATAGTTTCATCAAAGGCGCAATAGCAAAGGGTTTCAAGGCAGATGTGCTTGAAAAAATTTGGCACGACTGGGAAGCATTTGCGCAATATGCATTCAACAAATCGCATTCAACGTGTTACGCGTTGGTGGCTTATCAAACAGCATGGCTGAAAGCACATTATCAAGGCGAATATATGAGCGCAGTGTTGAATCATTCAGGCAGTATTGATAAGGTAACTTTTCACATGGAAGAATGTAAGCGCATGGGTTTACATGTGTTTGGTCCTGATATAAATGAATCGCTAAAAGGCTTTGCGGTAAATGCAAAAGGCGAAATACGTTTTGGGCTTGGTGGTTTAAAAGGCGTTGGTGATGCAGCCATCGAAAGCATTATTGCCGAACGAAAAAAGAATGGCATTTATACGGATGTGTTTGATTTTATTAAACGTATAAGTCAGCGCAGCGTAAATAAAAAATCAATTGAAAGCCTTGCTAACTCCGGCGCATTTGATTGCTTCAAAGATGTGCACCGTGCACAATATTTTTATACGATGCCCAATGATACAGTAACTGGTATTGAACGCATCATCCGCTTTGGAAATACATTCCAGGCAAACAAACAAACGCAGGCAAATACATTGTTTGGTGAATCTGTGTTACCGGCAATTGCTTCGCCTATTTTACCTAAATGCAATGAATGGAGTTTGACTGAAAAACTTGACAGAGAAAAAGAAGTAACCGGCATGTTTATGAGTGGTCATCCCTTAGACCATTTTAAATTTGAATTGAAGTATTATGGCATAACAAAGCTTAATGATTTTTGTGAGCTGAAAGAATCGAACTTATTAGCTGCTGCCAATAAAGAAAAGAATATGCGCATTGCTGGTTTGGTAACCGATGCGCAGCATAAAATTTCACGCAAGGGAAATAATTTTGGTGTGATAACATTAGAAGATTTTAGCGGCAAAACAGAAGTTATGTTGTTTGGTGATGACTATGTGAAGTATAAAAATTATTTGGAAAAAGGCGGCAATCTTTTGATTTGTGGTTACTTCAGACAGCGGCAACATGTGGATGATTATGAGTTTAAAATTACTTCTTTAAACCTGCTGGAAACTGCAAAAATGAATCTTACCAAGCAGCTTGAAATATGCGTGGAGCCTGCATCACTCACCAATGATTTTGTACATTTTATCGAAACCAATGTGAAATCAAACCCTGGAAAATCTTCTTTAAAATTCAAGATAAAAGAACCGCAGGAAAATTTAGAAGTAATATTAAATACAGTTGATAAAGGTTTTACAATGAATGAAGAAATGGCTGTGTTTCTGTTAGACAATCCTGATGTTGAAGTGAATGTTGGATTGATGAATTAAATGATGCTGGCAATTTGATTTCATTCATTTAATTTTTCTTGCATTCTTATCAAACAGGTTTTAATTTAGTCGCTATCTATTCTTCACTTTAAAACTTGTTATGAGAACTTCTGTTGTAATCTTCATTGCATGTATTGCATTCGCATCGTGCACTAACAAACCATCTTACAATACCATCATCCGCAACGGAACTATTTATGATGGCAATGGCGGCGAACCTTATAAAGCTGACATAGCTATTAATGCAGATACGATTGCTTTTATTGGCGACCTGAAAAATGCATCGTCAAAGAATATTATTGATGCAAATGGTAAGGCAGTTGCGCCCGGCTTTATTAATATGATGGGGCATTCTGAAGAATCTCTTTTCCATGATGGCCGTGCACAAAGCGATATACGGCAAGGTGTAACAACAGAGATTTTTACTGAATCAAGCTTTGGCCCGCTGAATGCAAAGATGAAAGAACAACTGCAGGATGGACAGGGCGATATAAAATATAAAGTTACCTGGAACACGTTAGGCGAATACATGAATACATTGGAGAGGAAAGGCATATCCTGCAACATTGCATCGTTTGTTGGCACAGGAACTATTCGCCAATATGTTGTTGGCGAAGATGATATTGCACCAACCCCGCAACAACTTGACAGCATGAAATTGTTGGTTGACCAGGCAATGCAGGAAGGTGCCTTAGGCGTAACTTGTGCGTTGATTTATCCTCCTGATTTTTTTGCGAAAACGGATGAACTGATTGCTTTATCAAAAGAAGCTTCAAAGTATCATGGCATGTACATAAGCCATATGCGTAGTGAAGGAAATAAGCTGATTGAAGCCGTTCGTGAATTGATAACTATATCAAAAGAAGCAAACCTTCCGTGTGAGATTTGTCACCTGAAAGCAGCAGGAAAAAGCAACTGGAATAAGATGGACAGCGTGGTAAAAATTGTTGACAGTGCAAGGCAGCAAGACTTGCCGATAACTGCCGACATGTACACGTATCTCGCAGGTGCAACAGGTATGACTTCTGCATTTCCGCCTACTTTACAGGATGGTGGTTTTGGAAAGTTATGGCAGCGGCTGCATGATCCATCAATAAGAAAACAAATGGCAACAGCTATGAACACCAACGCAACTGCATGGGAAAATTTATATTATGGATGTGGTGGTGCTGAACATGTTTTGTTGCTCAGCTTTAAGCAGGATTCATTAAAAAAATATACCGGTAAAACGTTAGCGGAAGTTGCAAAGATTCGCGGCACAAGCCCTGAAGAAACAGCAATGAATTTAATTATTGATGACAGTACAAGAATTGGTGTTGCTTATTTTTTAATGAATGAAGACAATGTTAAAAAACAGGTGGCTTTACCATGGGTTAGCTTTGGAAGCGATGAAGCATCTTATACCAATGAAGGCGTTTTTTTAAAATCAAATGCACACCCGAGAGCTTATGGAAATTTTGTTCGTGTTATTGGTCATTATGCAAGAGATGAAAAAGTATTAAGCCTTCAACAGGCTATTTATAAGCTTGCAAAATTGCCTGCTGCTAATCTAAAATTGCAAAAACGCGGCGAGTTAAAAGTTGGTGATTATGCTGATGTTGTTGTGTTCGATCCGGCAACGGTTACAGACCATGCTACATACGATAAACCACATCAATATGCAACCGGTGTAAGTAATGTATTTGTAAATGGTGTGCAGGTTTTAAAAAATAGTGAACATACAGGTGCATTTCCGGGAAGGTTTTTAAAAGGTCCGGGATATAATTTAAAGCTTAACTGATATGAATGTTGAATCGCTGAGAGAATATTGTCTTTCTAAAAAAGCTGTTGAAGAAGGCTTGCCGTTTGGAGAAGACACGTTGGTGTTTAAGGTAATGAATAAAATATTTTTATTGGTATCGCTTGGTTCCAATCCTTTACAATTTAATGCTAAATGCGAGCCCGACAAAGCCGAAGAGTTGCGTGAAGAATATCCTGCAATAAAACCCGGTTATCACATGAACAAAAAGCACTGGAATACTGTTATTGTGGATGGAAGTATATCAACTAAATTAATAAAAGAAATGATTGATGATTCGTACGACCTTATTGTACAATCATTACCAAATAAAGTAAGGAAAGAATTTATGTAGTTTATAAATATAATCTAAATCTATGACTAAAGAATCCTATTCAACAATTGTTACTATGCCGGATAATAGCCATCTGGAAGTAAATTATTACTGTATTGATACTAATTTAGATCAAACAGAAAAAGAAAAACGCACGCAACTTTTTATACAGTTGCATGATTGTATTTGTACATTGAAAATTGATAAATTAGTCAGTAAAGATTTGAAACAATTAGAAATGATTGTGCACAATAAAGTAATAAATACAAAAGGCCATTTATGTTGACATGATGCGATTGGACACTGCAAAATTCAATATTTTCACTTAGCCCTTTCAGCAGCAGATGCTATTTCAATATTTTTCTCATTCTTTGCTTTTTTATCTTTTCTCAAACCCATAAAAACAGGATGGCGTAGAATGCCTTCGTCTGTTGCCTCGGAAAACTTAATCCCGCAAACCAGTTTTGGCTTTACCCATGTAACAGGCATATTTGTTACAGGTTTTTTATTAAAAGGCATCTTACCAGTAACAAGCGGTGCTAATTGTTTTTCAACCTCACTTAAATTTTTCTCATTAAAACCTGTTCCGGTATGGCCAATGTAAATCAGCTTATCACCTTCATATTTTCCCAGCACCAGTGCACCAAAATGTTTGCGGCTTTTTCTACCTTGTGTAAAGCCACAGATAACAGCTTCTAAGCTTTTACTATTTTTTATTTTAAGCCAAAGCTTTGTGCGAAAATTTTTTGTGTATGTGCTATCAGATTTTTTTGCCATAATACCTTCCAGTCCGCGGTTGGTTGCCAGTTTAAAAAATTCTTTTCCCTTCTCTTCAATATGGTCGCTATACTTAATTACAACATCATCTTCAGGCAAAATACTTTGCAAGATTGCTTTTCTTTCAAGCAAAGTGAGGTCAGTCAGGTCTTTGCCGTCAAGCCATAAAATATCAAATACATAGTATTCAAGACGCGTTGCTTCACCACGTGTTGCAAAATTTTGCAACTGCTGAAAACTTACAATACCTTCATTATTAAGAGCCACTATTTCACCATCAAGAACAGCATTTATATTCCATGCTTTTAAAGCATCGGTAACTTCTTTAAATTTATTTGTAAAAGATAAATTGTTTCTTGACTGAATTTCAACGATTCCTTTATTTAAGTAGCTCACAGCGCGGTAACCATCCCATTTAATTTCATAAATCCAATCAGCATCATCAAATGCTTCATCGGTTAATGTTGCAAGCATTGGTTTTATATTTGATGGAAATGCAGCACGCTTTGTTTTATTAAGAAGCTGATTTATTTCTTTGCTGAAGCTTTGCTCTTCTTCACTGCTGGTTTTGGCTTGCTCTTTTTTTTTTCGGTAGCAGCTTTTACAGTTGGTGTTTTTTTACCTGATGTTGCGCTTTCAGGTTTTATTTTTTGTTCGCGGTTACTTTTCCAAACTTTATCGCTTTTCTTCTCAATTTGTTCGAGTGTTCTTTTTGTAATAACTGATTTATCTTTTTCTGTTACTTCATTTTCACTCGCATAATCATCATTATGTTTTATCAGCAGCCAGCTGTTTTCGCCCTGGTAATGTGTTTTTACCAAAGCAAACTCACCCTTTAGTTTTTCGCCCTGCATTACAATTTTTACACTACCTGCTTTTAATTGCTTTAATAAATTTTTTTCGTTTTCTTTTTTGTTAGCTGATGGATTTTCAAGTGGCTCATACGTTCCTTCATCCCAAACCATCACCGTACCGGCACCATAATTTCCTTTAGGGATAATGCCTTCAAATGTTCTGTAATCAAAAGGATGGTCTTCCACCATCATGGCTAATCTTTTTACTGAAGGATCAAGTGAAGGACCTTTAGGCACCGCCCAGCTTTTTAAAACGCCTTCCATCTCTAAACGAAAATCATAATGCAACCGCGATGCATCATGTTTCTGCACTACAAATACAAGCTGATTTTCAGATTTCGATTTGCCACCTTCCGGTTCGGGAGTTGCACTAAATGACCGCTTTTTTTTGTATTGCGAAAGGCTCATAAAAAGTTTTTATAATCACAACAAATAATTCGCCAAAGCTGACCTCTTCCCAACCCTTCTCCAAAAGGAGAAGGGCAAGAAATTAATATTCTTTCAGTTTAAAAAATTATTTTGGTCTAAAGTCCTTCTCTTTTGGAGATGGATTTAGGGTAAGATTATCTTTGCTGATATGTGCTTACAGGTTGCATCGCTAAATTCCGGCAGTAACGGTAATTGTTATTATATATCCAGTGATAATGCTGCTGTGCTTATTGACGTGGGCATCTCTTGTAAAGAGATTGAAAAGCGCATGTTGCGGCTTGGCTTATCCATACAAAAAATAAAAGCAATATTTATTACGCATGAGCACAGTGATCACATTTATGGGCTAATTGCCTTCTTAAAAAAATACCCTTTGCCTGTTTATATAACGCAAAAAACTTTATTGCAGGGCATTGATGTTGCACCGGATTTAATACATGCTTTTAACGCACATGACGCAGTTGTAATTGATAATGTTTTAATAACTGCTTTCCCTAAACAACATGATGCAGCAGACCCACATAGTTTTGTTATTACCTGCAATAATGTTACAGTTGGTGTATTTACAGATATTGGCACTGTTTGTAATAATGTAATCCATTATTTCAAACAATGCAATGCTGCTTTTTTAGAAGCTAACTATGATGCTGATATGCTCTATAATGGCAGGTATCCTTTTATTTTAAAGAAACGCATTAGCGGTGGCAAAGGGCATTTAAGTAATACCGGTGCACTTGATCTTTTTTGTAAGCAGAAGCCCTCATTTATGACGCATCTTTTTTTGTCTCATCTTTCTCATAATAATAACACACCTGAAATTGCAAAAGCATTGTTTAAAGAACATGCTGATGGAGTGGAAATAATAATTGCTTCAAGATTTAAAGAAACAGCAATTCATACCATTGAAGCAAAGCATAATAAAAACAACATACCATACTTCAAATTATCACCGGCAAAGCAATTACAATTTACTTTTAATTAGAGCAGTATAAATTATTCAGATTCGTTTAATTTATTTAATGTTGATATTATCTTATCAGCAGCCTTATATGCATCGCTTAATAAATCTTTACCATTATTATCAAGATTAGCCGAATGATTTTTTTGCAGTATTTCAATAGTTGAATGCAGGGTTATAATTTCAGGCTGCATTTGTTTTTTGATTGTTTGCACGATTGCTTCAAGTTCTGTATTACGTTCTTCAACCAAACTTTTAAAAGTTTGTAGTGTTTTATTTGCCTTTCGTAACTCCAGTAATGTTACAACCTGTTTTGCCAAACTTTTCAACGCGTTTAACTGGCTTTCGCTTAACTCCTTTGTTGTATTATCAACTACACATAACGAGCCTAACGGAAAGCCATCTTTATTTACCAGCGGCACACCTGCATAAAATACAACATGCGGATCTTCTTTAACCAAAGGATTATCGGCAAAGCGACTATCTTTTCTTGAATCAGGTACTATAAAAACCTCATTTGGGTTTAAAATAGCGTGTGTGCAGAAAGCAAAATCCCGGGGCGTTTCTTTTACATCAATGCCATGAGCAGATTTAAACCACTGGCGCTTATCATCAATAAGACTGATTAATGAAACCGAAGTGCCGCAGATTTCTGAGGCAAGCTGCGTAATATCATCGTAATCTTTTTCGGGTAATGAATCAAGAATACCATACGTTTTTAAAGCATCTATTCTTTCATTCTCATTATCTGCTAACGCGGCTATTGTCATTTAAATTTTAAATCAATCAGGCAAAATAAGTAAAAACATATTAAATACTTTCATACAGGATTTATCAGCATTAATTCTGATTTCATAATTATCTAGTTTTTATCTATGCGGAATGTTATAAATAAACAATTTGCTTATTTATACGACAGTGCGCCTGCTGCTTCTACACCAAAATTAAATTACAGCATTAGCAACGGTACTGCATATAATTTTTAATTGGGGCGTCTCATCGTTCATCTAACTATCGGCTGCAGTTCGGGCTTTACGTTACAAATCCGGCACAAAAGCCTTGCGCAAATCTTCACCGGGTTTTTCACTGCAATCCCGCAGCCATTTATCTTTTAAACAACATTCAACAAAACTTCAGCGGGCAAAAATGATTTTAATAGCTGTAAACAAATTCATCTTTATTTCTTCATAGGTTTGCTGCATGCTTACCATCAGCAACCGCGGTAACCAAATGCCGCCATCACCCATACGCAAACTGGTTCCTTATGCAGAAGCTACAAAGAAAAAAGGAATTACGGTATATCATTTAAACATCGGCCAGCCAGATATTGAAACTCCAAAACCTGTGCTTGATGCAGTAAGGCATTCCACATTTAAAGTTCTTGAATACAGCCACAGTGCAGGTAATGAAAGCTATCGCAGAAAATTAGTAAGCTATTATGCAAAGAATGAAATTGAAATTGACCATTCGCAAATCATTATTACTACTGGTGGCAGTGAAGCAATATTATTTGGTTTTATGGCCTGCATGGATGCAGGTGATGAAGTAATAATTCCTGAACCTTTTTATGCAAACTATAATGGCTTTGCAGTTTCAGCAGGCATTAATGTTGTGCCGATAACATCGCATATTGAAAATGGTTTTGCTTTGCCACCGATTGAAGATTTTGAAAAAGCTATTACTTCAAAAACTAAAGCAATAGTTATCTGCAATCCAAATAATCCCACAGGTTATTTATACAGCAAAGCAGAAATGGAAGTTTTGAAGACAATCATCTTAAAACATAACCTGTATTTATTTGCTGATGAGGCTTACCGTGAATTTTGTTATGAAGGCAACCATTTCAGCGCCATGCAATTAACGGGTTGTGATGATAATGTTGTATTGATGGATACAATCAGCAAGCGTTATAGTTGTTGCGGCGCAAGAGTAGGTGCATTTATTACGCGCAACTCAGCATTATATAACACTGCAATGAAGTTTGCGCAGGCAAGGTTAAGCCCGCCGGAATTTGGACAGATTGCAGGTGAAGCTGCTATTGACTTACCTAATGATTATTTTGATATTACAAAAGCAGAATATAAAGCCCGCAGGGATTTAATTGTGCAACGATTAAATAATATAAATGGAGTTTTTTGCCCAACCCCGGGTGGTGCATTTTATGCCATAGCTAAATTGCCGATTGATGATGCCGATAGGTTTTGCCAATGGTTACTGGAAGAGTTTGATTATGAAAGACAAACAGTAATGTTAGCGCCTGCCACTGGTTTTTATGGCACAAAAGGCTTAGGTAAAAATGAAGTGCGGTTAGCTTATGTCTTAAATCTTGACTCTATAAATGCTGCAATGAATTGTTTGGAAGAAGCTTTAAAGCAGTATCCTGAAAGAATAAGTAATTAAAATCAAATGTTTATTTTTGCCGCCCGTTGGCGGGGTAGCTCAGTTGGTAAGAGCGTCGGATTCATAACCCGGAGGTCAGGAGTTCAATTCTCCTTCCCGCTACAAAGGCATTTTTGAGTGCCTTTTTTTATGCAGTGAATAATATTTTACGTCTATTTTAAATAAAAATTCTGGGATGCTTATATAAGTATGGAAGTAATGTTAAGGCCAATATGCCGCTAATAATTGAAAAGCCTGCAATCAATCCATGATTTCCATAAAATGCAGTTTCACTTTTATTAGCATGAACAAATGCCGTGATGCAAACGGCTACTATTGCAAATACTGTTGAACCGGCATTTTTTATCAGTCCGTAATATAGAATCCCAATTAAAATAAGTACAATAACAGAAGCAAATATTATTTGAAAAAAGCAAAACTCTTCTGCCGGAAAATAACGGGTTATACCTCTGAAAATAATATTATAAACACAATTTAAAATCGCAGCAGCAATACCAGTTAAAGCACCGGCTAATAAAGCTTTAGAAAAAGTGGAAACTCTATCTGGCCCTCTCATATTTAATTTTTTTTAACAAACAAAACTGAACCTATACTAAATTTAAATCAATTTAATCCTGGCTCATAGCATCATACACCAAACCTGAAACAAGTGCATATACTGCATGATGCAATGCGTCAACAGCAAACTTTTTTGGCTTCCATTCGTTTAAAGGTGGCGCAACTTTTAATTGTGTTGGCATTATTAAAGCAGTTGAATAAATTGTCGCAAAATGAATGGCTGTTGCAGGCAATCCACTTAAACCAAACAAACCTAAAATACCTCTTGGTATCCCCCAGCTTATGCCGTAAGTCCAATGCACTTCATTAGAAAATGTTTTTTCATTTTCAGGTAAAATATCCAATACTTTCTCTGCAGCTTCAGCTGGTTCGTTACTGGCTTCACGTTTTGTAATTTTCATTTCAATCATTTGCGAAATAGTCATTGCTGCTGTACCTGCTGCACCTGCTATTAAACCTTTTCCAATAGAACCTGCAAATTTTCCAAGCAACATTCCTGGTCCGTTTCTATGTTTCTTAAACATCCTGTTTATTATATTAAGTGTTATTAAAATTGATTGTGTATTTAATATTAGTGATGTAATGAATCACTCATTTTTAAAGCGCTGTCTGTATGCGGAGGCGCATATCCATTCATCATAGTATCAACTGATGTATCCTGTAAAGGATGGTCTTCAATAGCATTGTTAGAATCACGTGCTGAAGTATTGCCTGTATTACCTGAACAACTAATAAAGAATGATATCAAACCAATTAAAAGAATATTTTTCATAATGCTTTTAATGGTATGTTTCAAGAATACTGCCAGTTGTAAGCTAAGTATACAATAACTGATTTATTTTTTCTTTTACTTTTTCGGCATTAGGGAGCATCGCCTGCTCTAAAATTACGTTGATGGGAACTGCAGGTAAGTCTAATGCACCCAACACCATAACAGGAGCATCAAGATATTTAAAGCAATGATAGCTGATACGGTAAGCCAATGCTTCTGCGAAAGAATTGGTTTGCTGCTCTTCAGTAAGCACAAGGCATTTGCCATGTTTGGTTACAGTTGAAAAAATCAGGTCTTCATCTAAAGGATATAAAGTCCGTAAGTCAACAATTTCAACCTGTTCATTAAATTCTTTAGCAGCGGCTTTTGCCCAATAAACTCCCATGCCATACGTAATCACACAAACACTTTCGCCGTTTTTAATTTTTTCTGCACCAGCTTTTAAAACAATGTTTGCTTTGCCTAAAGGCAATAAATAATTATTATCAGGTTCGATAGTTTTTGCGTCTTCTGTGCCCGCAACTTTACTCCAGTATAAACCTTTGTGTTCAAGCATTACCACAGGATTTGGATCATGGTAAGCAGCTTTCATCAAACCTTTAATATCTGCTGCATTTGAAGGATAGCAAACTTTTATTCCTTTTATTGCAAGCAGGGTTGATTCAATACTTGCGCTATGATAAGGGCCGCCGCCGCCATACGCACCAATGGGGACACGCAATATCATGCTCACAGGATATTTTCCATTTGTGAGATAGTTTGATTTTGCTACTTCAGTTACCAGTTGGTTTAAACCCGGGTAGATGTAATCAGCAAACTGTACTTCTACTATTGGCTTTAATCCCAAAGCGCTTAAACCTGCCGTTGAACCAATGATATACGCTTCCTGTATCGCAGTATTAAACACACGCTCATCACCAAATTTTTCCGCAAGCGTTGCTGTCTCGCGAAATACACCACCCAGTCTTTTGCCCACATCTTCGCCATATAAAATACATTCTTCATGTTCCTGCATCAGTTCTTCGATAGCATGCAGCGCCGCATCAACCATAATTATTTTTCCGGCATTGGCAGGCTGACGTACACCTGTTTCATATTTAACCTGGGTTTCAGCAAAAACATGTTCTGTAATGGATTCGGCTAAAGGCTCGTCAGCATTTTTTGCATTTTCAAATGCTCTGAATACTTCAATATTTACATTGGTTTCAAGTGTTTGTATCTGCAGTTCAGTAAAGCCGCTTTGTCCAAGATATTGCCGCAGCTTTGTATAAGGATCATTAGCAAGATGCTTATCAAGGTCTTCTTTTGTTCTGTAAAATTCTTTTCTAACACCGCTTGTATGATGGCCAAGTAGCGGAACACATGCATGTACCAGCACAGGTTTTCTTTCGCGGCGTACATAATTTATGGCATATTGCATAACACCAAAAGCATGTTCGAAAACGCTTCCGTCAACTTTAAATCTTTCAAGCCCTTTAAAGCCAGCCGCAAACTCATAAGCGTCCATTGCACGGCTTTCTTCTGCCGTAGCACTGATGCCCCATTCATTATCCTGCACCAGGTAAATTATTGGTAACTGTTTTAGTACAGCAAATTGTAAAGCTTCGCTTACTTCACCTTCGGTCATGCTATCATCACCAAGACTGCACACTACAACCGGCGCTTCACCGTTTTTCCCTTTTTTTAGAAGTGATGAATTGATTGATTCAAGATATTTAATGCCTTGCGCTAAACCGGTTGTAGGTATCGCCTGCATACCGGTTGCACTGCTTTGATGAATGATGCGTGGCTTATCTGTGTTTTTATTGCTTGGATGACAATAATAAGAGCGACCTCCTGAAAACGGATCATCTGCTTTGGCAAGTAATTGCAGCATTAATTCATAAGGCTTATAACCAAGTGAAAGCATCAGGCTGTCATCTCGGTAATAAGGACTAACAAAATCTGTTGGAAGAAGCTGCATGCCTGTTGCTATCTGTATAGCTTCATGGCCTCTTGATGTGGAATGAACATACCTGCAAACCTGCCGGTTGTTTTCATAGATGTCCCCCATACACCGTGCGGTAACCATAAGCCTGAAGGCATCAGCGAGAATCTTGTTATCAAGCATTGTACAAATATCCTGTACGGAAAAATAAATTCAATTATTTTATATCGAGTTCAAAAACTTTTTCCTCTTCAAAATATCCGCACAGTTTATCACCCACCACACACTCACCAACACCGGAAGGGGTCCCGGTAAAAACAAGGTCTCCGATATTCAATGCAAAATATTTTGAAATATCTGCAATAATACGGTTGAAAGAAAATATCATATTCCTGCTATTTCCTTTTTGTACGCATTCATCATTTAAATTCAAAGAAAAGTTCAGCGGTTTTCTAACCATTGAAGATTCGAGGTCACTCCATTTGCCCACCACGGCTGAACAATCCCAGGCTTTTGCTTTTTCCCATGGAAGGCTTTTTTCTTTTAATTCATTCTGTACATCCCGCGCTGTAAAATCAATGCCCACCGTAATGGCATTAAAGTAATGACCTGCTTGCGATTCAGGTATATATTTTCCATTTTTTGAAATGCGTAATACCAGCTCAGCTTCATAATGCAGCTCGTTTGTAAAGTCAGGATAATAAAATGGTGTGTTGGCAAGCAGTAAAGCACTTTTAGGCTTTAAAAAGATTACAGGCTCAGCCGGAATTTCGTTCTTTAATTCTTTGGCATGTTCAGCATAATTTCTGCCGACACAAAATATTTTCATTGGAGTCTCATTTGCAGCTAAGGATAAAAATAATTAGAATGTTTTAAATATGTATTTTAATATTTCATTTTATTATTTACGATATTCATCGTTCGCTCAATACCTGCGGTTGCAAAATCTTCAATCACCTGTGAGCAGTATTCAATCTTTTTCCAAACAAGATTAAGCTCTTCAGGGAACCATTTTGAAAGCACAAATTCAGCCTGCATGCCCTTTGGAAAATTGTTACCAATGCCAAAACGCAGCTTGGGATAATTGGCTGTGTTTATGCTTTGCTGAATATCCTTTAAACCATTGTGGCCACCATCACTCCCACCGGGCCGAAGTCTTAAAGCATCAACGGGCAAAGCAATATCATCAACAATAGTCAAAGTATTTTCAAGTTCAATCTTCTCTTTATCCATCCAGTATTTAAATGCCTTGCCGCTTAAGTTCATATATGTTGTTGGCTTAATGCAGAAAAATATTTTTCCTTTAAATTTTATCTCTGCTGTTTCTGCCAGCCTTTGTGTAGTAAATGATCCTTTATGTTTCAAAACAAAAGCAGTTACCACATCAAAACCAATGTTATGACGTGTCTGTTGATATTCTACTCCAATATTACCCAATCCAAATATTAAAAATCTACTCATTAAGTTAAGTTAAATATAAGAGGTATTAAATCAATTGCCCCTCGCTACGAGGAGAAGGGTTGGGGTGAGGTCTAAACAACAAAGCCCCGTACTATTACAGGGCTTTGTAAATAAAATATTAAACCTATTTTTTCTTTTCTTCTTTCGCTTTTGCTGGTGCAGCAGCTTTTGCAGCCGGTGCTGCGGCTTTTGCCGTTGGCGCTGCTGCTGTTGCCGCAGGTGCTGTAGTTGCTTCTTCCTGTTTTAATTGTCTTGTTAATACAACTGAAGCAATAGGAATACGTGGCGAATTCATAATTTCCATATTGTCTTCTTTCACGTCTTCTACACGAATGTTACCATTCAATTCAAGATTGGTTATATCAACCTCAATATTTTCTTTCAGGTATTTTGGAAGTGTTTTTACTTTAAGCGATTTCATTTTTGTAACCAGCTTACCACCTTCTTTAACACCTGCTGCCGCGCCGGTAAATTTTAAAGGCAGATCAGCAACGATTTTTTTATCTTCTACCAGTTCCAAAAGGTCAACATGATTTAAAAGATCAGATACTTTATCAAACTGCAGGTCTTTTAGAATGCAGGTATAAGATTTACCATCTACATTAACTTCTGCTAATTGAAACTGGCTGGTATAAACAAGTGGTTTTAAAGCCTTGGCAGAAGCATAAAAACTTACTTCCTGCGCACCACCATAAATTACACCAGGCACCATTTCCTGAGAGCGAAGTTGCCGGGTGGCTTTTTTGCCGGTTTCGGTCCTCAGTTGTCCTTCGATTGTAATTGATTTCATTTTTATTTGTTTTGTTTAAGACAATAAAGCCGCTTTGCGGCTTGTGTTATTCTATTTTTAATTGATTTTAAGCGTTATATCTTTCCAACCTTTTCCCGCATTTGCGAATGAATGAATAAGCTGGTAATACTTTTATTTTCATAAGCATTTCTTATTGCGATTGCAAACAGATCAGCCACTGAAATAACTTTTAATTTACGGCCGGAATGTTTTAACGGTATAGTATCACAAACCACTACTTCTTCAAGCTCACTATTCTCAATTGTCTGGTAAGCGTTACCACTTAAAACTGCATGCGTACATAATGCCCTTACACTTGTAGCTCCTTTATCCTTTAAAAGACCTGCTGCTTTCGCTAACGTACCACCGGTGTCAATAATATCATCTATCAGAATTATATCCTTACCTTCCACATCACCTATCAATACCATGCTTGCTATTTCATTTGCACGTTTACGGTGCTTATCGCAGATAACCATTTCTGCATTAAAATAACTTGCAATTTCCCTCACACGAGGGGTACTTCCCACGTCGGGGGCCGCGAAGGTAAGGTTTTCAAGTTTAAGGCTTTCTATGTAAGGAATAAAAATGGCAGAGCTATCTAAATGGTCAACCGGAATATCAAAAAAAGCCTGTATCTGCGGGGCATGCAAATCCATTGTTATTACACGGTCTGCACCGGCAGTTTCTAATAAAGAAGCTACGAGCTTTGAGCCGATAGCAACACGCGGTTTATCTTTCCTGTCCTGTCTTGAATATCCAAAATAAGGCATTACTGCAATTATCTTATAGGCACTTGCCCGCTTGGCACCATCAATCATCAATAATAATTCCATCAGGTTATCTGTTGGTGCACAGGTGCTTTGAATAAGAAACACATAATCACCCCGGATGCTTTCTAAAAACACCGGCTGAAACTCACCGTCACTGAATTTTTGAATGTTTACTTTGCCCTGCGGAACACCAAAGCGGGTTATAATTTTTGCTGCAAGCTGGTGAGAACCTGTGCCTGAAAATATTTTTACTGATGGGCCCATAAACGTATAGTTGTACGGCGAAGATAGAATTCAAAAAAGAAATATTAATTTGATGCTTTAATTTTTCTGTGGCAAATACTTCTATTAAAAACTGGGCCGTAGATGACCGCCCACGTGAAAAAATGTTGCTTAAGGGATATAGCGCCTTAAGCAATGCTGAACTGCTTGCTATTTTAATTAATAACGGCACAAAAGACAGAAGTGCTGTTGATGTTACCAAGCAATTATTAGCTGCTGTTGATAATGATTTGCAGAAGCTGGGTAAATTATCAATTAAAGAAATTATTAAGCTTAAAGTAAAAGGTATTGGTGAAGCGAAAGCAATTGCTATTGCAGCCGCGTTGGAATTAGGTTTGCGAAGGGAAGTGACAGAAAAGAAAGTAAACAACATAGTTAAAAGTAAAGATGCTGCCGAGTATTTAAGAGCACAGTTGAAATATAAAAATCATGAAGTATTTGCTGTTGTTTATTTAAACCGTGCTAATAAGATAAAGCATCATGAAATAATCAGTGAAGGCGGCATTACCGGAACCATTGCAGACCCAAGAATTATTTTAAAGAAAGCGTTGGAAAACGATGCAGTGAGCATTATACTTTGTCATAATCATCCCAGTGGAAGCGTTAAGCCAAGCCGGGCTGATGAAGCGCTAACTAAAAAGATTAAAGATGCAGCAGCATACTTTGATATTGCTGTAATGGATCATATCATAGTAAGCGAAGATGGCTACTACAGCTTTGCAGATGAAGGTTTATTATGATAAACTAAATGCAAGCTCTATCAAAACTGTATTTTGCCACCTAACAAGCCACCTAAACCTATGCGCACTGCGACCTGCCCTTTATTGCCATCAAGATATGATGCAACCAAGTCTACGCGAAACAGCTTAAGTATATTTTCAAGACCGGCAAACACTTCAATATAATTATTATTACTGTTTACATAAAAGGCATTGCTGCCTGCGACAAGATTCCAGTTAAGCTTTTTAAACAATGGTATTTTATTAGTAAGCAATCCATTAAAATGATGCTCTGCATGTATGGTTGTATAAAATGAAGCCGTTGTACTGTTTGCGTAATATGGTGCTACTTGGAAGCTGTTCAAATAACGGCTTGCAAATATAGTTTGATTGCCATTAAAATGCCTGTAATCCTGTATAAACACAGAGCGGGAATTTAAAAAGCCGCCAATATCAATTCGGTAATTTAGCTGACCTGCAAGTTTAAAATTTAAACCATCGGCAACAGAAAAATTCCACTTATCAAAGTCAACATCACTGCCTAAAATATTCTTAAACCCTTTTTCATATTCAAGCCTGAATGTTGGATATTTTGAACCAAGTGGCACACGATAATTTGGGTATTGTATAAACTTTTGGCCAGGCTGATATTCTAAAGATGCTGTTGCAATTACTGCCTGGTGTCTTACGAACTGGCTGTCAATTTTTTCAAAAGGATAGTTTGGTGTAAACTTTTGTGGCTGATATTTAAATATTGAGTAATCAGTTGTGTTATTTACCGGCATCCGGTCTTCGTATAAAAGTTCGGCTGTATATTTTAATCCTGTTTGGGATGTTCCGTTATAATTAAGATGGGCAAAATAATTTTCATAAATTTTCATGTAATTATGATTAAAAAAAAGTGTATAAATTCCGTTCATAAAAGGTGATATTGGCTTATCTTTATTAAACTGGCTTATATGTTTACCACCACTAACAGAAAAATTATTAACGCGGTACGAAGCCGCATCATCATTCATAGAATCATCAATGCCAGGCCAGCTTGAACGCTTATTATAATTCAGCGTTCCCCATGCATTAAAATGATTATTGCTTAAACCATAACGTAAATGCGGCGTAAAACTTAATTCTCTTTTGCGTTCAGGAAATACATGGCTGATAGTTGCTTCGGCATTAAAAGCCACACCTTCAACCGTATTATATTCTATCTGTTTTAATAAAGGCTGCCATTCAACAGTTGTATAATTCGCAGGATTGTAATTAGAACGGGTAAATCCTTTCTGCAATATAGTCATCACATTAATTTTGCCTTGCATGCGCCGAAGCGAATCTCTGTAATGTTTTGTAAACGATGAATCCCGCTGATAGTGATATATGCTGTCCTTGACCTTATAATCTTTTATTTCTTCCTGCTCAAGCGGTACAGGCCTTATTGAATCCCAGTAAGCAGTTGTTTTTTTATTTACGCCTGTATCGAACTTAACAACAATGTTGTTGAAATATTTTTTTCGGAAAGAAGGATTAATATCATAATTATTAAACACATTCAGAAAATTACCAACGGCATCAATACCAAATTTATTGAACGTAAAATATAACACCTGGTCTTTTGTGCGCCAGATGTTTTGTGTAACAGGAAACTGTATCTGCCTTATCTCCATCGTATCTAATATTTCAAGCTGAGATTCTTTGGTGAGCATCAAATCAAGACTATGAATACGCCAGTCTCCGCCTGTTATTTCAATGGTTCCGGAAAAGAGTGGTTCATACTCCCTTCGTGGTATAACCTGTATGCGGTTTATCTTACGGCCATCTTCAATATAAGAACCCAGGAAATGATATTTATAGAAGTTAAAAGCGCCATCAGCAATAGGACATACAAAACCACGCGGTGACATTTGACCACCGAACACCTGAATATTATTGTTATAGAAATCTATGAAGGTTGGAAAATTAAATCCATAGCCGCTGGTTCCGCTTTCTCTTCCTGATAAAACTTCCAGCTTTATTTTATCCGGTTTTTTAAAAGCTATTTTAGTTAGTGATTCAGACAAATAAATAATGCCCTTGCCGGCTGAATCTACACCCATTGATTTCCAGTCTGTGCTGTCAATCTTTTTACCAAATATCTTATGCGTTAAAGACCTTGTTTTAATCAGGGTTTTAATATAGGCTTCGCAGGTAAATGAATCCAGTGCATTGCGGTATTCTTCTCTCTTTTTTATTGCGTTACGGATAATTGCATAAGCTGGGTCTTTGCCTTTAGATGAAACAATAACATCATTCAGCTGCAATTGCTGTGGCTGTAAAATAAAATCAAGCTTTATATCATCGTTGGTAACATGTATTTTCTTTTCCTGTTTTGTAAAGCCAACATACTGCACAACAATTGTATAATCACCTGGATTTAATTCTAATAAATAATGGCCTTGCTGATTAGCGGTAGTGCCATTGCCTTTTTCTTTTATAAGTATGGATGCATAAGGCAACGCATTGCCTTTATCATCAGAAATAATTCCTGATATTCTTCCCGCGAAAGCAGCAATTGTAAAAAAGAAAGTAAATAAAAAGAGTAAAATTCTATTCATCATTTTTAGTTATTAAAACTTTGGAGTGTGTCACCTGAAGAAATATTATGAGACCTTGAAGCGGCAAAAGTCTTGCTGAACAATCGCGCGGATGATATAACAAACTCATAAATATCCTTAACGCACAGGCTTTAAAACTAATAACCTGCTTACCATTGAAAGCAAAAGCTTAAAGAAATAATGAAGTGCTTTTCCGCCATCTTGCCCGTTTGGCTATAGAAGTTGATAATGCTGTTTTAGTAACCAAATGTAAGTAAAGGTAAACTGCTATCAACGTGTCAACACTACCTGTTTACACTGTTCATAAAACTTTCAGGGTACCGCATTCCGGCAGCTGCATCTTTTGGGGCAATGGTATCTATTTCTTCTAGCTCTTTATTTGTAAGCGTTACATTTACGGCACCAATATTTTCTTCAAGATATTTAATCCGCTTTGTTCCCGGTATCGGGAAAATGTAATCATCCTGTGCCATTACCCAGGCAAGCGCCAATTGTGAAGCGGTGCAGTTTTTCTTTTCTGCCATTTCTTCTATTTTACTTACTAATTGCAAATTCTTTTCAAAATTCTCTCCCTGGAAGCGTGGTGAATGCCTGCGGTAATCTGTTGCATCAAGGTCTTCGAATTTTTTTATTTGCCCTGTTAAAAATCCGCGCCCAAGCGGGCTGTATGCAACAAAAGCTATCCCTAGTTCCTTGCAGGTTTGCAGTAATTCATCTTCCGGTTCGCGGCTCCATAATGAATACTCTGTTTGAAGTGCCGTAACAGGATGAACGGCATGTGCTTTTCTTAATGTAGTTGCTGATGCTTCTGATAATCCAATACCCTTTATTTTTCCTTCCTGCACAAGCTTAGCCATGGCACCAACCGTTTCTTCAATCGGCGTGCTAGGGTCAACGCGATGAAGGTAATACAGGTCAATCATATCAATGCCTAATCGCTTCAAGCTATCTTCAGCAGAACTTTTTACATAAGCAGGTTTCCCATTCACTCCCCTGCTTGTTGGGTTATTTGAGTCTCTTACAATTCCAAACTTGGTAGCTATAGTAAGTTTATCTCTTTTACCTTTTATTGCTTTACCTACCAGTTCTTCATTAATATAGGGGCCATACATATCAGCCGTATCAAAAAAATTTATGCCTGCATCAATAGCATGGTGTATTGTTTTGATGGATTCACCGTCATTGCGCTTCCCATAAAAATCACTCATCCCCATACAGCCAAGCCCAAGTTCAGAAGCTGTTAATCCCTGCCTACCTAATTGTTTTATTTTCATTATATTATTTTGAAAAGATAAAGAAAGCTATTATTCACAATATTCAGATATTTATAATCATAGCACAGTATAACTTCTGTTATCTATCTTATTTTATCATTCATCGTTTATCGAAGAACACCATACACCAAGGCAGTAATGTAAACGCATACATGAAATGCTGGGTATTAACCAAGATGCGCTTTCAATTGAATTGGTGATGACTGGATAACAAGCCCTGTTGAATCTGCAAAAGATATGGCTCGTGGCGTTTTTTATACTGAAAAACTTAATAGTTGAAAAATTTATCACTGGCCGAGCTTTACTTTTTGCCTTGACTTTAGCTCAGCAGCATAAACACATAAGTACGTGTTAAACCCGCTTCTGTTATATTTACAAAAAAGGTTAATGGGGTTGTTGTTTAAAGAAAAGAATGAAAAAGTAAAGCGGTTTGCACATATACTTGCAGGCTGCATAATACTTGTTCATGCTTATGAGAAATATGACGACCATCAATCGTCGTATGTTGTTTTTTTAGGGCTGGGTATTGTTTTTCTTTTGATTGCTTTACAACATCACCGGCTTGCAAAACGGTATCATTTTGTTGACAGTGTGTTCCTGGTAATAGAAGCTGTTGGCTATGGCTTTATTGCTACCGATTATTTTAACGCCGGTAAGAAAGCGTTGCCCTGGTGTTATGTATTTGCTGCCATTGCCTACGTAGTAGTTGCACTGGTAAGATACAGGCAGAGCGGCTCAATGGCGCATGGTACAACCGATAGAGAAACTTGATTGTTAAGGAACACTAACAAGGACAGAAGCTTAATTACATTTATAATAACCCTGTACAAACTAAATGGAGCTTGCTGAATTACTTAAACAGCACAAATACAGCAGGTGAATTATCATATAATAACGGGATAGACAAGTTTGGTTTATTGCAACATTATAAAGGATAAGAATTGTTGGTCAGCGACCAATAAGGGCAAAAATTTACCGGGGCTTAATAGTATTATTCAATGATCGCCTTTAGTTTTCCCCACAGCTCATTATCAAAATCAGATAAAGACTCTGTAACCCCGCCTGCCGAATTTCCCATTCTTATTACAACAAGATTTAAAGATGGCACAACATATATTTTCTGATCATTTTTACCCAATGCCGCAAACATATCTGCAGGTGCATCCGGAATAAGATAGCCGGGGAATATAGACTGAATAGTGGGTAACATGTGGCTGCTTTTGCCATTCAGCCAGGTTAAATAACCATAACTCAGGTTTAAATCCTGCGAAGTATTTACTTGGCTATTGAAATAATTTACATCACTCAATACAGGTGTGTTATCCCATTTACCCTTGTTCAATAACAGCAATCCAAACCTTGCCATGCTGCGCGCATTGCTGTAAAATATATTATTGGAATTGAGCGATTGAACCCATAACCCGCTCATGCCTGTTATACCGGCAATCTTCTGCTGAAAAAAATTGTTGTAAGAAACGCCACTGGCATTGGCTATTACCTGGCTCAGCAAAGTATAAGCTGCATTATGATAAGCCCATCTTGTGCCCGCATCTGCTTTATATTGAAGGCAGGATGGTAAAGTGCAGTCAGGATCTGAAACACCATCATCCAAACCGGAAGTCATGGTTAACTGGTTTTTTATGGTGATAAGATTTTCTTTATCCGCCGGTGCAGATGTCCATCCCGTTCCTAAATATTTTGAAGTAAGGTCATTAACATTAAGCAACGCCTCCTGCTGCGCAATGCCAACCATGAAGGCAGTGAGCGTTTTACCTGCAGATGCCCAATACCAAACGCTGTCTGCAGTAAAGGTTCCGAAATATTTTTCCGTAACTATTTTTCCATGGTCAAGAATAATAAAAGCTTTGGTGTTTTTACTTTCAAGATATGAATAAAGATCATCCAGGCTATCTGTATTCCAGCCAAGTGATGCAGCTGAAATTGTTTGCCATTGACTACTGCCCGCCGGTGGAAAATATAGCGAATCTGTTACGGGATTTTGTGATGGAGTATTATTTTTTTGGCAGGAAATAAAAACTATAATGCTTATATATGTTGCAAAGCCAATAATAATTTTCATCGCCAGGTTTATTTAGATAATAAAACTTGCGTTCAGCATATTTATTGTGATCTTCTATTATCATTATACCTGCTTTGCGAAAATGAGAACTTGCTATAACACCTGAATAATAAATATAGCAGTGGCTTAATTTATGAAACCGGGATAAATGAGTTTGACTTGTTTAAATATCCCTTTCAAATCCCTACAAGGTGGTTGAAGGGAGTTGCAGGGACTAATGGATCAACGGACTGTATTAACATGTTGTGGCAGTATAGATGAGTTTGTTAAAGAAAAATAAAGAATAACCTAATTGTTGGTGAGGCAGATGCCATACATGCTTAAATGCGCCTCTTTTAAATGAATATTTATTCATTAATTTTGACACGTGAAGCCACGCGATGATAAAAAGATTCAACAGGTTTATAAAGCCACGCTTAAGCTGGTTAAGTTAAAAGGACTTGCCGGTGTTACTATGGGTGAGATAGCTAAAGAAGCAGATATTGCTACCGGCACTTTATATATTTATTTCAAAAATAAAACTGAACTTATCAATTCGTTATTTACGTCTTGCCGTAATGCTTCGGCAGCCGTGTATTTTAAAAATTACGATACTTCAATACCATTTAAAAAAGGGCTGAAAACAATTTGGCTTAATCTTTTAAATTATCGCATTAAAAAATTTGATGAAGCGTTGTTTGTAGATCAGTGTTATCATTCGCCTTTTATAACTGAAACCACAAGAGAGATGACAAAGAAATTGTTTACACCTTTATTCAGCCTTATGGAAGCAGGAAAAAAGCAGCGGCTGGTTAAAAATGAAGACACGATATTGCTATTAACTTTTATGGCTGGCTCAATAAATGAAACAGTGAAACATACACATTACGCCGGCAGAAAACTAAGTAAAGAAACAATTGAACAAATGTTTCAAATGTGCTGGGATGGTTTAAAAAGATAATTTTTTACATATTAAATGAATATTTATTCAGCTATAATTATATCATGAAATGGACAGCAGATAAGATAATTATAATTTGTACGGTAGTAACAGCGGCGTTGTTACAGTTGATTGATACCTCAATTGTAAATGTTGCGCTTAATAATATCATGGGTAATCTTGGCGCATCGTTCGAAGATGCAGGGTGGATAATTACAGGTTATGCCATCTCTAATGTAATTATGATCACGCTATCAGGCTGGTTAAGCGCGCGCTTCGGGCGTAAAACATATTTTGCTGTATCTATCATGGTGTTTACAGTATTCTCTATCTTCTGCGGCATGTCAACCAATATATGGGAGCTGGTGATTTTCCGTGTACTGCAGGGCATTGGCGGCGGCGGTTTGCTTTCTACAGCCCAGGCAATCATCATAGAAACATTTCCTAAAGAAGAGATAGGATTTGCCACTGCTATTTATGGTATGGGAGTAATTATCGGGCCTGCCATTGGCCCAACACTCGGCGGTTATATAGTAGATAATGCATCATGGCAATGGATTTTTTATATCAACATTCCTATTGGTATTTTGGCAACTATATTAACCTTTTTGTATGTGAAGGAACCGAAGGAAAAAATGCATGCAGCTAAAATGGATTGGCTTGCGCTTGCCATGCTAATACTTGCTATTGGCCTGCTACAGATTGTACTGGAAAAGGGGCAGAGCGAAGACTGGTTTGAGACGCCTTATATAACCTGGTTTAGTATTATAGCATGTATTTCGGCAATTGTTTTCACCTGGCGGGAACTGGTGGTAAAAGACCCGATTGTAAACCTGCGGCTTTTTAATAACCGTTCCTTCACAACAGGAACCCTGTTTAATTTTGTATTAGGCTTTGGCTTGTATGGCACTACGCTTATCATCCCCGTCATGTGCCAGAATCTATTAGGCTTTACGGCTATGCAAACCGGCTTGTTGTTATTTCCCGGCAGTATTGCCACAGCTATTGCAATGCCGGTAGTAGGCTCACTGCTTAAGAAAAAATATGTACATCCGGCTATATATGCAGGCATTGGGCTGGTGCTGTTTTTTCTTTTTTCTTATATGATGAGCTGGTTTAACACACAGGTAGGCAGCAGTGATTTTTTCCTGCCTTTAATTATACGTGGTTTAGCAATGGGCTTAATCTTTATACCACTTACCACTATTTCTCTCGCCAATCTTGAAGGCAGGGAGATACCGCAGGGCACAGCTTTAAGCAATATGGTAAGGCAATTGGGCGGTTCCATCGGCATAGCATTGATAACAACGTTCATTACCAGGCAAACCTATATGCATTATTCTTATCTCTCTGAACACTTAACCCTTACCGACCCTTTAACGCAACAACGATTGTCTATGATGACAAACGGACTTATGAGCAAAGGCTTAGACCAGGCATCTGCCTCCAAAGCCGCAGAAGGTCTTCTTTCAAGGCAGGTAAGTGGCCAGGCAAGTTTTCTTACCTATAAAGACATGTTTATTTATTTAGGATTTTTCTTTTTATTACTGGTACCATTTCTCGTTTTGTTCTGGAATAAAAAGAAAGCAGCGAGTCAACATGAACATGAAATTGAATTTGCAGTGGAATAAAGCATTCAGCCGATTGACATTCATACGTGGAAATAATTAAAAGAGATAAAAAAGAAGGCTGCAGAATATGCGGCCTTCTTAATTTACAGTTAAGCAACCTGTAACTCGCCGGTGTACAAGCTTGGACTTGCATCTTCCCCGTCAGCAGAAAGAAAAGCAACCCAGGTTTCTACCGTTTCGCCTTTAAAATTAACTGCATCAAGCTGTGCGGCACCATCTGCACGTGTACCCACATTGGTACTGTAGATGGTTAAATTAAGGTTGGGGCAAAACACCACCAGCACTGCATTATCAGTAGCTGCGGCAGTGCCTGTACCACTGTTATCCTGCCATGTGAAATACACCACCGAACCTGTTACGGTTGCCTGTGGCGCATTAGCGTTTGGCAGTTCGCCGCGGCTTACCAGTGCTTTTTTGTACTCAATAACATAATCGGGTGATTTGCCGGTTATGGCATTGTGAAAGTTGTAGGAGAATGCCGCGTTGAACTGCGTCATATCTACCGCATACTTCTTAAAAGTGAGCTTAATAAGCCCTGCCATAGTCTGCAGAAAATTCTGGATAAGCGAGAATCTCAACTGTACATCAACCTGTTTGGCGGAAGATTCGCCCCTGCGTTTCTGAGAACGAATCCTGATGTAATGAATGCCTTTCCATCTTGCGCCTGTTACGGTACCTACGGACCCCTCTACAGGCCCGAGAATACCACTTTCAATCTGTGCCATTTTAAATGGTTTTTTATAAAGTAATATTGGATTTAAAGCCTGGCAACAATGGCTGCCCTGCTTTCCAGATACGAATGTAGAAAAGCGTTTTATGCATTTTATTCAACAGGCACTTATTACCGTGAACCGGCACATTCTTCCCTTTTTTTCCTGATTTTACCATGCCCTGATTTTAAGTACATAACTTTTAAGTTTATTTAAACGCCTGAAAACAACGCTACAGCTTACAGGAAAAACATGCGTCAGCATACATTTTTTAACGTTCCTTTTAAGTCCCTACAAGGTCCCTTCCAGTTCCCTATCAGGTCCCTACAAGGTAGTTGAAGGGAACCTCATCCCAACCCTTCTCCAAAAGAGGAGGGCAAGAAGACCTCACCCCAACCCCTCTCCGAAAGAGAAGGGCAAGAAGGGAATAGCTGAACTTATATTTTTTAGATTAATGGATTGGCCGGATTAAATAATTAAGGGTGTGGTATCGAAATAAGCAAATAATTACAAGAACAGATTTCCGCCTGCGCGGGAATGACGTGCAGTGTTATTGATTAATTATGAATAACATGAAGCCAGAACAAAATACAACCGAAGAATTTAGCTTTAGCAGGCTGCGCTTTGTTCGAGGATGAACAGGATGCCGGGCAGGTAATAGCGGTATGACCCTCCCAACTTTCCACATGGAATTATTTTATTACCCCTTAAAGTGCGCAAAGTTTTATCTGTAAAACCAAGTGCCCGTAAAATGACTGATTTATCTACCCAGTCTTCAAGGCGGGTGTTTTGAATTTGCATAGTAATGTGTTTGTTGCCGTTGATAAAAGTTACGGTTGCAGGAACAGTGATTTTTGGTGTGTGTTTTTTGGCTTTCATTTTTTAAGCTTTGTTAGTTTATTGAATTTTTGGATAGTAAATTTATTAAATATGTAATTATTAGAAAGTAATGACAGGATAAGATTGTAGCCGTAGAAGACAAGAATGGTTAAACGTGTTGATGATGTATGATTAATAACTTAATTTAACTGCTAAATTTTACCATATGTCTGCTGAAGAAATATTACGTGACCTGGACGCTGCCAAGAAACTGGCTGAACAATCGCAGGAAGATATGAACAAACTTATTAGTGTACTTAATGAGCGGGCTTTAAAACTAATAACGGAGATTTATGCTGATGACCTGCTTACCATGGAAAGCAAGGGTTTCCTGGACTTAGAGGATATACTTTCCCGCCATATTGTTAACTTAGCCATAGACGTTGATAATGCGGTGTTTAATAACCAGATTAAATAGATTGAATAGATTTTTTACTTATTACTGCCGGAATATTTCCGCAATAATTGCTTAACTTTTTTACCGGATTCTTTTAAATCTTTTTCCTCCCAATGCCCGTTTGAATTTGCTGAAGAAAACACAACAGAACAGGTTTCGTCCTTATCAGCAACAGACCAGGTTAACCAGCTTATCTTGTTTGCCTCAGCCCAGGTTATCCACCTGTTCCATTCGGCATCATCTACCGGGCCATCGCCTGTAGCTTCCATACCTGCAGATTCTGAAATAAAAATGGGAATCTTTTTACCAAGTGCATAGTCACATTTATCCCGCAAGGGTTGCCTGTGCGTAGCTGCATAAAAATGCATCGTGTACATAATATTGCTAAAGCCGGTTATGGGGTCATCTGCTACCAAATCAATATCCTGGTCCCAATGCGGGCAGCCCACAAGGATAACATTATTTGCATCAACAGCTCTTATGGTTTTTATCAGTTCAAGGGAACAGGCTTTTACTTCCTGCCAGGTTTGATGCTCAGGCTCATTAAAAATTTCATAGATCACATTCGGGTACTTGCCATACGCTTTTGCCATTTCTGTAAAAAACTTTTTGGCTTCTTCCAGTCTTATGTTATGACAGTGCCAGTCAATAATTACGTATATGCCTTCCCGTAAGGCACCATTTATTACGGCTTTAATTTTTTCTACAGACCACTCTGGTTTGTCAAGGTATGCGCCCTCCGGCTCTACGCCCATGGCCGCTCTTACAACAGAGCAATCCCAATCTTCACGAAGCCATTTTACTACATCCGCATTATAAAAACGTGGCCACCAGTTATGCCAGCCAAAGCTCATTCCCCGCAAAACGACTGCATCATTATTCTTATCTTTTAACTGAATACCCTCCACATGCAATTGCCCATGTATAACAACCGGTTGTGCCATTGTTGAATTATTTTCCATACCTGTTATAAAGGTAAGTTAGGGAATTATGGATTTAGATAGCTCCTGTGTCTTTGACATATTTATACCTTCCTTTAACGGAAGATATAAACAGGCTCACCAAAATATTTGCAGGTGTCAACTTTCTTTTTGCGCTTAGGCGTTGCCGTTAATCCAATTGGATAGCGGAAAAAATATTACGTGGCCTGAATATTGCCAAGAAACTGGCCGAACAATCGCAGGAGGATATGAAGAAACTTATTAATGTACTTAATGAGCGGGCTTAAAACTAATAACGGAGATTTATGCTGATGACCTGCTTACCATGGAAAGCAAGGGTTTCCTTGATATTGAAGATATACTTTCCCGCCATATTGTTAGATTAGCCATGGAAGTTGATAATGCGGTGTTTAATAACCAAATTAAATAGTTATTTATTAGATGCGGCGAAGTTGAAATGCCGCAGTAATGTTTATGCAGGTGCTGTTAGTTGTGTTAAATTGATTATGAAACGCAGGGTCTCAAACAACGCACAAGGCTATGCGATGAAAACCATGCTACGACAGAAAGTGATCAACGTTATTGCGAACGCAGTGAAGCAAACCGTTGGTTGAGACAGCAGCACTTAAAAGGGTGCTGTTTTGGTTTTTATGTGTTGTGTAGAAGATGTGTTTTACAAAGACAACGAATTAAAACTTTTTTCTAATTTTAATTTTAACTAAAGAATTATTTTATGAAAGCATTATTGAAAACAAATCCACCTACAACTATTACCATAACTAAGAAATCAACTGCTAAAAGTATTTTAGCCAATATTAACCGAAAACAAAAGCATTTGATTAAAAAATAATGATGAAATTTAAAAAAACAATGATAACAATTTTGTGCATTTCATCTATATTAAATTTGTTTTATTAAAAATTGATGAAAGTGTTTGAAAAAGAAGAATTATTCACAATAAAAGAAGCTAGCGAATGGGCAACTTCTCATATTGGCAAAATAGTAACTATCTCAAACATCTCTTACCTTATACAATATGGAAGAATAAAAAAGATTGGAAAAAATGGCTCTCCTCAAATTTTAAAAGACGAACTAATACAATACTATAAATCTTATAATGGTTACAGGGAAACAAATTACAAAGACAAACTTGGTGAAGATTTAAACTGGACTTTATCGTTTGATAAATATAAAGAATCTGAAACTACAAAACATGTTCACAGGCTTCATCCATACAAAGGAAAGTTCATTCCACAACTTGTTGAATACTTTTTAGATAATCACACTGATAATTTTAAAAAAGAAGTTTATTTTAAAAAAGGAGATATAATTCTTGATCCATTCTCTGGCAGCGGAACAACAATGGTTCAGGCTTCAGAATTAGGAATGCATGCGATTGGTATTGATGTTTCTATTTTTAATACACTGATTGCAAATTGTAAAGTAATCAAGTATGACTTATTAAATGTCCAAGAAGAAATTAATCGCATAACTACTGAACTAAAAAAATTTCTCGAAAATGCGCATTCAATTGAATTTGAACAAAAACTGCTGGGTGAATTATATAAGTTTAACACAGAGTGTTTTCCTGTTCCAAAATATAAATATGATTTAAAGCAGGGATTAATTAATGAAGATAAATACGGAAAGGAAAAAGAAGAACAATTTTTACCAGTTTATAAAAAACTTATTGAAGAATATAAGATTAAATTAAGACAGGATAAATCTGATAATTTTTTAGATAAGTGGTATTCGCAACATGTAAGAAATGAAATTGAATTTGTTTTTAACGAGATTAAAAAAATACCAAATCAAAAAACAAAAAAAATTATAAGCGTTATATTAAGTCGTGCTATTCGCTCCTGTCGTGCTACTACACACGCTGATCTTGCAACACTTGTTGATGAACCCATAACTACAACTTATTATTGCTCTAAGCATGGTAAAATATGCAAGCCTTTATTTTCCATTTTAAAATGGTGGGAAACATATTCCAAAGACACAATTAAACGCTTAGCTCAATTTGATAAATCACGAACAGATACCTTCCAATACTGCTTAACAGGTGATAGCAGACATATTGATATTTTTAAAGAACTTGAACAAAACAGTTCATCTTTTGCTGATGTAGTGAAAAAGGAAAAAATAAAAGGCATATTCTCTTCGCCTCCTTATGTTGGTTTAATTGATTATCACGAACAACATGCGTATGCTTACGATCTGTTTGGCTTTGAACGAAAAGATGAACTAGAAATTGGTCCGCTTTTTAAAGGTCAAGGCAAAGAAGCAAAAAATAGTTACATAAAAGGCATAAGTGATGTATTAAAAAATTGCAAGCAATTCTTTGTGAAAGATTATGATGTTTTCTTAGTCGCAAATGATAAATACAATATGTATCCAACCATTGCTGAAAATGCAGGAATGCAAATCGTAAATCAATTTAAAAGACCTGTTTTAAATAGGACAGAAAAAGATAAAAGTGCTTATTCTGAAATAATATTTCATTTAAAGACTCAATAATATGGAGGCAATAAAAGTAAGACTAGAGAATTTATTTCTTGACCCAAATAATTATAGATTAAGAAGCAATCCTGATTGGAACATCATTGATGAAAAAAGTATTTTAAAACCTGGTATTCAAAAAAGAACAACATATTTTATTGCAGGGGAAAATAATTTCAAAATAAATGATCTGATAGAAAGTATTAAAATAAATGGATTTTTAAAAGTAGATAATATTCTTGTTAAAAGGTATGAAAATAGTGAAAATTATTTGGTCATTGAAGGCAATAGAAGGCTCGCTGCTTTAAAAGTATTAAAAGAGCAAAAAGATAAGGGATACGATATTGGTATTCTTGATCCATCTTTCCTTGATAGCCCTATTGAAGTTGTCTTATATATTTATCTAAATGATAAGGATTATTTGATACTAATGGGGTTAAAGCATGTAAGTGGAAATAAAAAATGGGACACATACAATCAATCAAAACTATTATACGAATTAAAAAATCAAGGAGAGAAAGAAATTGACATTGCTAAAAAAATTGGCTTAAATAAGAGCTCCGTTGAGCAACAAATTCGAGGATATTTGGCGATTCAAGAGTTTTTAGAGGAGATAAAATCTGAAAACTATGGAGATAGGTTTGATCCTTATCAAAAACTACAAATGTTTATTGAATTAACAACAAAGCCAAAGTTAAAAAAATGGATAGGCTGGGATGAGAATACTTTTAGTTTCAAAAATTCAGATAATAAAAAAAGATTTTTTTCTTGGATAACCCCACTGATTGAAACCGATGATGAATCTAATGAATCTGAAATTATTGATCCAATCATTTTGAATCATAAGGAAGTAAGAGAGTTAGAAAATATTATAGATGATGAGGAGACATTAGAATACATGGAAAGGACACGTAATTTTAATGAAACTCTGAGTCAAAATTATGCTTATACGCAAAGGCAGTTTTCTAAGATTATTAAAAATATAGAAAAAACTCTTGTGAATATTCCCATCGGTAATATATTAAGTTATACCAAGGAGGATAAAAATTCAATGCAAGTAATAAAAGATCTTATGAATGAATTTTTGTCTAAAAACAATCAAAAATGAATCTCGCTGTAACACGAAATCTATCAATCAAGCTTTTTCTTAATCCCACAAATAGTATTAATTTTTTCGATTATGATGAAGTAACTAATGGGATAGATGTCAATGATATATCTTCATTTTTAGAAAAATACTCAACGAAATACAAAGAATTAATATTTGAAATAGATAATGCAAATGCCTTATTTATTAAAAAGCATTCTTTTTTACACTTGTTGCTAGACCAAATAATTAAATTGTCTCCTAGTGAATTTGAAAAACTTTCAGCTGTTGTTTGCAGTTGTTTAGGGTATGAAAATTTTTATGGTACAAAAGTTTCCCACGATCAAGGAATTGATTTTATTGCACAATCAAATTTTGATAAATTAAATATTGACATCAAACATTGTATTCTCGGACAATGTAAGCATTTTGAAAATAATTTAGTGGGCACAGGAGAGATAAGGCAATTAGCAGGCTCAGTAATATTATTTTCAAGAAAAGAATTTAGTACAGTTAATCCTAAGTATACAAGATTTTTACTTAATACTTTTTCTCATATTCATGTGTATTTTATGGCAAGTTATTTTTATAGTGAGGAATCTATAAGACTTTGTAGAAGCACTGATATTATTTATTTAGATATTATAGATATTTGTTGCTTATGTGCTCAAGGGATAATTCAAAAAAAAATTGATTGGATATACCCTTCTGGAGAATTAAATTTAACAAACCTGAAAAATGATATAAATTTTGTTGAAATCGTATAAACTTACATAAATATAGTGGCACTTACTCCAGTACAAATACAAAACGTCGAAACTGTTTTAAGAAATAGTTTACGGAATAAGTTTCTAAATTATAAACCTGAACCCGCTGCAATGCCTTTTCATACAAGGCTCTTGGGCAGGGATAGAATGGCTTTGTTTTCATTTATTCATTCCCTTAATACAAATTTTGGTACAAGTATTTTTGAGCCTGTAGCCAAAGCAATTGCAATGGATAATTTTGAAAGTGCATCGTCTCAACAGGTAGCTGGTTTGCAAATGAGTTCAGAAGCATTTTTGGTTATAGAACATATTATGACTGGCTTAACAACTGCTACAATTAATCCGAATAAAATATATGAAATAGAAGCGATAAGAGCGGTTTGTCAGAAAGGACAAATGCGAGCAGTTAGACTTACTAAAGTTGATGTAAAGTTGGTTAGAAGTAATGGAGATGTTATTCTTTTTGACTTAAAAACTGCAAAGCCGAATGCCGGTGGTTTTAAAGAATTTAAAAGAACATTATTAGAATGGATTGCTGCGGGACTTGCTGAAGATCCCACCTTAAATATACAAACACTTATTGCTATTCCTTATAATCCTTATTATCCACAACCATACAATCGCTGGACAATGAGAGGGATGTTGGATTTACCTAATGAATTAAAAGTAGGTGAAGAATTTTGGGATTTTCTAGGTGGCGAAGGAACATACCAGCAGCTTTTAGATGCTTTTGAAAAAGTTGGAATAGAACTTCATTCTGAAATAGATGAGTACTTTGCTAAGTTTAATTTTAAATAATTCTTTTAAGTTTTAAACAAGCTTCCGCATCAGTATTTCCGGCTTTGTATTCTTGCCTTTAATGCGGCTCATGTTATAACTTCTCACTTCTTTGCTGTGTACATCTGCCATTATCGCAAGTTAAATACACAACTTAAAACAATTAGCGTCCCGTGCACTGGCAATACAAATACTTGCTTCTTAATACGTTGTAAAAACATTGATTAGGCATCATTGCAACAAAGTTGAAAGAGCAATAGTATTAAAGCTAAATCAGGGCGAACGGACAAACGCGAAGCATTCATCGAGACAATTAAAATAAAAATTCAACGAGATAAATGTGTTGCTTATCATTTGTCCTTGAATTTTTTGTTACTTTTTCTTTCAAGAGAAAAAGTATATAATAAAAGCATTAATTAACACATTTAAAAGCAAACATGTTCGAAATAAAAAATATATAAATAATTAAAGCCTCATACCACACCGTCCTCAGAGGATATTTTTATGTCTTTTCACATATCTGGTATAAAAACAGGATTTAATAAATTGCAACTCCTTTTTTGTAACCAATATCCTTGTCATATGCGCAATTCAAAAAAACAAACGCAGAAACCGTTTGTAAGGCACAGGCTTACCAAAGCTGCTAAAAAATCAATTACTATAAAAGCCATCAACACCAAACCGGGAGATTGGGTAAACCGGCAAACGGTTATGCAGGCTTTTGGTTTCTCCTTACGTACTATGCAATATTATCATGATAGGGGCATATTCCCTTTTTCCATGCTCGACAAAAGAATTTTCTATTACCTGCCCGGCATTCTCCAGATATTAGAGCAAACCCTGCATTACTAAAAACATTGTATTAAGCCAACAGCTGATAGCTAACAGCCATCTTTCTATAGGTTTTATATAGGCTGCATATAGGAGTTATATAGGTTTTGTATAGGTTGTATATAGGTTTTGCATACACTTCGCATACACCAGCCATACATCAGCTATTGGTTTACAGGTCAGGTCCATTTCTCCAAACAAAACAAAGCTTTTTAATAGCATAAGTAAAACTATCATCATAATAATTAATGCAATTACATGCAATCTTGTGCAATAACGTGCAATCTGCAACACACTTCATTTTTCAATAGTAAAGCATAAATACATTCGTTGTGCAATATGCTTAATGTAATACCGGTTTGCACGTGGCACTTGCACTAACAATATCTTATCATTTAAATTAAAAAACCAATGGGTAGATTTAGTAAAGGGATGCTCGGTCCCGTATCAGGCACCGTAGGTCCCGTAGTTGGCAGTTCTTGGAAAAATGTAGCGTATATGCGTAGCCAGCCGCTGGTTAAAAAACGCACATCAACAGCAGATCAGATCGATCATCAGTTAAGGTTTTCAATCGTTATTAACTTCGTAAATGCCTTAACGCCAATCATTCAGCTTACTTTTAAAAAGTATGCGGTAAGAATGTCTCAAAACAACGCAGCCGTTTCGTACAATTACAATAACGCGGTAACAGGCAAAGCTCCTGATTATGTTATTGATTATACAAAAGCGCTGGTAAGCCGTGGAGACTTGCCTAACGCAACTGCGCCGGCAGCTACAGTAACGGGTGGGCAGGTTTATTTTACCTGGAAAGATAACAGCCAGGTACTCGGAACCAACCCGTTGGATCAGGCAGTGCTGGTTGCTTTTTGCCCCGGTTTAAATCAGGCAATTTCTACTAACAGTGACGGCACACGCAACTCAGGCTCAGCAACACTTGACGTTAGCCCTTTTGCAGGGCAAACAATTGAAACCTGGATTGCCTTCATTACAGTAGATGGCGAAGATGCATCCAACAGTTTCTATACGGGCGAACTTGTGGTGAGCTAAAGATGTATGCATTTAAAGTTCTAAGGCTGTCTGCAGGCAGCCTTTTGCATTTAATATCAGCATGTAAAGTGTAATAAGGCAATAGTTTTTAACCTCTCCGGCTTTGTATCCTTGCTTTTAATGCGGCTCATGTTGTAACTTCTTACCTCTTTGCTGTGTACGTCTGTCATTAAACAAAGCTATAAATATGAGATTCCCGATCAGGCCGGGAATGACGACGCTTAGATGCCTTGTTCTTCGCAATGATGCAGTGGCCATATGAGATCAGGCATTTGTAAGAGAAACCTGCGGATAAAACGGCGTAAGAGCATATCAGTTATCTTTTAAAATCTTTGATAATAACCACATAACACTGGCAGCAGAGTGTGTCCATATTTCTTTGTAAGTAGCGTTTACCTGCATGGGCATGTATGGTTCATCATCATTTTCAAATGTTTCAATACCAACAGGCACGGCACCTACCACATCACCGGCATAAGCGCCGTACAAGGTTGGATAATTATAGCCATCACCGTAGATAGTGCTCATGGCAAAAGAGTTATAGCCAACAATGTATTCCAGTTGCCTGGTACCAATATTTGTTAAAGATGTATCATGCAATGCATCAGCCAGCAGGAAAGCTGCTTTTGCCTTACCCATTAGTACGGCATGAAAACCGCGGAACTGGTAAGCTACGGGAAAGCGGCGCAGGTAAAAGTTGCCACCTAAATGGATGCCGTTCTTTACTTCCGCGTTATACTCGTGCATAGAAGGCATGCCCACAGCAGCACCTTCATGATAGATGCCATCAAAGTCGGCATTATTTAATTCATATACAGCAGCCGGCAAAATGCCATACGGTTGCATCACATTTGCTATATCATGCAGATAATCTGCATAAGCATGGCAACCTGCTTTCCATAATGCGGCATCAGGATGTTGCGGCACATCGGTTAATAACATGCATAACCCTTCTATCATCATCTGTTCATCACTGCGATGGAAGTAAGCCAGTATCCTTTTCTTCTCATGCGACTCATAAAAGAAGCCATGCAACGGAACTGACCAGTCTGTTCTTCTTTCTAACTGCTGGCAATTCATTACTAAGCGTGCATATTGTGTTGCATAATTTAGATAAGCTATGTCTTTTGTTAAACGATATAAATGCATGGCAGCAACCGTTGCCAGCGCATACATGTCTGTTTCATTTTTATTGTTGACGGATGAATCAAGCTTTGCAACAGCAAAAGCAAAATCTTCTGTTGCCGCTTTTTTAAGCAGGTAAGAAAATGCAACATCATCTTTATAAAAAGGTGCTGCCATAGCACAGTAAGATGCGCCTATAAAATTATCTGAAGGGTTATTGGTTGCCTGGTTTTGCATATCGTCTTTTGTTCCAACTATATTATCACTCCAGATGCCGATTATTAAACCACCTTCGCGATAGCCATCACCAAAACGTGTTTGTAAAGTCCAGTCTAAACCCCAGCGTGCTTCCTGCAGCAAACGGTTGTATAGCTGCGGATTTTTATTTTGTATGGATGATGCAAGTTCTAACATTGAAATGCCTGCTCTTGCAGTGTTGCCAATACCTTGAGTAAGGTCTGCAGCATCATGCCAGCCGCCGCTTACACTTACTTTTTTCCCGTCAGGATGTACACAATAAACATCCTGGTGGCAGACCTGGTGAATGCCCGGCTGATCGTAACCACAGCGTTCGGCAAAGAAGAAATTAAGTGTGTGCCAGGCAGTTGCAAGCCAGGCATCATCACCAACCGGGAAAGGCTTTGTTGTAAGGTTATCGATCTTTAATGTATAGTAACCCGGTGTTGTAAAACGGCTGAAATCCATTTGAACAAAACCACTGTCAAGGCGCTTTCCATCACCCGAAAAAACTATTGTATTGTTTGCATTGAGCAGTTGAAATTTTGTGGTGTTTACATGTTGCACCAACGCCTGTTTTACTGCATCCGTTCTGTAGCCGCTGTTGCAAAAAGCAATTGCATTTTTACGCAGATCAAAGCCACGTGTGTTTTCTGCTTCCACTGCATCAATGTGCATATCATCAACATATAAGCGCATGGTATCTGCAGCACCTTTAGGCGAACCGCTGAGCATGATGCTTACAGAAAATCCTGAAACAGAATCGCGGTACAGATCAGGAATTTCCCAAACAATATGCTGCCATTTGTTTGGATATACAGTTACAAAATGCTGGCCTTCAAAACGGCCGGGCGTTGGCATAATATGTTTGCCCTTGTTGTATAAAGTGCAGCCCACAAACACTGAATTAATACCGGGCGCATCTGCATATACCCAAACAGAAAAACGGTTATATGCCTGCAGGTTTTCATTATTTAACGGGCGTACCAGTTCAGCAAAAGCATAGCTTCTATTTGTTGGATTTTTTACAGCCAGCGATGTTGGTGTTTCAATCATTACGCTTCCCTTGCCGCTTATAGTATTTTGTTTGTTGATGCTGATAGCGCCGGGGCCATTTAACTGCAAGGCTTTAAAATCTGTTGCAAGAGGAAGATTACGTGTTTTAGCCGCTATTTTCGCCAGCCACCGTGTAATTCCCATATCTGCTGAATCAGCTTTCATGGTGAAAGTTAGGTAGCGGCTTTGATCTAACTGTTTTTGTAACGCTGTGTTTTGCGCTGATGTGATTGTAGCAGCTAAAAGAAATAAACTCAGAAAATAAAACGAGTAAAGTTTAAATGAATACATGTTGTTGCCGCAGTTTTAAGATGCATTCAAATATATCATCTAACTTTTTATTGAATGTTTGAGTCTTTAAAATGCTGCACAATAAAGCGGCTAAACAACATATGAAGCTGCCTGAAAGCTTATAAGAAAAAACTGCTGGTTATGCATTGCGCTAAATGATGCAGTTATACCGCTTAAGAAAATTATCCCGTGCATTATGATTATTAAATGGCTTGGTGAATGCATTGCATTTACTATCGTACTATACGATTTTATTTGACTCAATGATATAACTTAAGCAGGTTCCCGATCAGGCCGGGAATGACGGTGTTTATATTATGAGCTTATATCTTGGATAATAGTTTTTATTAGGTCTCGATAAATGCTTTGCATTTACTAACGTGCATTATGATTTGTTTGTCTCAATAATATTACTAAGCGCAGATTGCTTCACTACGTTCGCATTGACGTTGCTTCGTGCCTCTGCAATAATGTGCAATTTAGCTTTAATACCAACTTACCGGGAAGCCTTCGCTTGATTGAAAGTGGTATTGATTATTTGTTGTTACAATTATGTATGTAAATGCGACTACACTACAGGCTTTAAATTGTTTAAGGCCAATAAAAATTATAAACAGGTAAAGTATTACCGTAAAAAATTATTATCATGAATTATGATTCTCAAATGCCACACGAAGAAATAAAACAATATTTCGAACTACGGGCAGCAAAGCGGAAAGTGGTTAAAACCACACGTACACCAAGTGGCCAGGTTCTTGACTGGATACCAATTGAATCACAGCATCCGGGTGGAAAAATTGCTACACCACCGCCTGTAAACGGCCAAAACATAAAAGCTAAAGATTCAGCGGTTAAGCTCGCCGGTTTTGAGCTGCATAACGATAGCGTTGAACGCGGACCGGAAGGAACAGTACCTGTTCTCCGTAAAAATGCAGCAGCACTAAAAACCAATAAAAACTTACAGCAGTACCTTTCAAAAAAGGGGCGTGATGGCAGGTTCCTGGTAAACAAAAATGATAATGCCGGTGCAAAAAACCCGGAGTCTTTACCTCCTGATCCGGCAGGCTACCTGCACGCTACCAGTGCTGACAGTACTACCTGCTATGGATGCGAGTGTTTTCTTAATGTGTGGACACCGATACTGGAAGATAGCCAGGGAGACGGGCATTCTATTATGCAAACGGGCATGCAGAACTATGATAACACCCAGTTGCAATCACTTGAAGCCGGTTGGACTGTTGACCATTCATTAAACGGCGATTTGTTACCGCATATTTTTACCTATTATACTACCAATGGTTATACAACGGACGGTGATTATCTTGGCGGGTATAATACAGATGTTGATGGCTGGAAACAGTACGATGCAAATGTTTATCCCGGCGCCCTGATAAACGGAAGCAGCACACCGGGTGGCGGGCAGGTAGGTATAACTATTAAATACCAGCTATGGCAAGGTAACTGGTGGTTCCAGGTGCAGGGAATATGGCTGGGTTATTACCCGGCCAGCCTTTTTTTTGGAAACAGGAACGGTGCTGTAACATTGGGAGATCATGCAAACTGGGTTGCCTTTTGGGGAGAAGTTTATTCAGATGATCGCCCTGAAACATTAACCACCATTCAAATGGGCAGTGGTTATAAAGCAGAAGAAGGATGGACGTATGCCTGCTTTCAAAAGAACCTTTTGGTACAAACCAATGCAAACGGTGCAATGAGTAATCACAATGGTTCCGATTCTGCTGAAGATTCAGATTTATACGATATCATCTCAACTATGAATAGCGGGAGTGACTGGGGAAGTTATTTTTATGCAGGCGGTACGCAGCGGCGCAGGCATATACTGTTTCCGCAAAAATTTGCTGCCGAAGTAATCCTTATCCTGTTTGGAATTATAAACGACGGGGGCGGCGCCTACATTGATGCACAGGGCCATATTCATATTGTTGGCCCGGGAGATCCGGGGCCTCTTGCAGCTAAGCTGCTTACCTTGCTTGCCTCCTATAAACTGGCGCAAAAAGCAGGTGACGAAGGAGCAGCAATGCAAAAGCTCGCCCTGATGTCAACCTTAGGTGTTATTGAAAAGGAAATTAAAAGTTTAGGTGAGCGCCAGGCAGAATTTAATATGCAGCAGCGATAATGTAATTGTATAAACAGCAATAGATTTGAAAGCAATGGTTCGTGCGAGGCACGAACCATTTTATATTATTACAAATCGCTTTTGCTATATCGCGGGGCAAACCGGTTAATGTGGTATTCTCCGGCTTTGTATCTTAACCGTTAATGCAGGCCATATTAAAGCTACGGGTTGTTTTTAGAGGTGTGCGTCTGTCATTGTTTTTTAATTAGATTGCTTCATGCCTCAGCAATGACGTCTCCCGGTGACTTATACAAGATCATCTATCCGTTCAGAAGAATTCTCATTATAGTCCACATCATGCAGCAGCGTATTACTGTTTTTTTGCAGCGCATATATTTCGCCCAATGTAGCAGGGGCAGTAAAATGGTGTTTTACACCAATGCGCTGTGCCAGCCGGTTAGCATCAATTACAGAAAGCGGTTTAAACTCTTTGCGTGCTATAAGGCGGCCTGGCCTTAATAAAGCACTGTCTAATTTTTTTACGCTTACATTAAATGTACAGATGATCTGCAGGTTAAGCAGATCGTTTAAAATACCATCACTCATATTAAGCAGGTTAGTGATGCCTTGTATGCGCACACCTTCCTGCCGGCGGGCAAGCAAAGGCTCTGCATCTTCTATCAGCAACACGCAAAAACTGCCCTCCCTGCTCCTGCTTTTAATGGTTTGTGTAAGAAAGGTGATAAATGCCGGCTCTACAAGATGATCTGCCATATTAGGCGGCATATAAATAACTTCTTTTTTTCTTGATACCATGGTGCGCAGCAGGTGGCGTATATAATAGGTTTTACCTGTGCCCGGCTCACCATGAAACAATACCAACCCTTTTGTGCCTGTGGAGAAACGCTGAATAAGCTCGTTATGAAATTTCTGAAAGCCATAGCCGTAATTAATGTCAAGGTCTTTAATTACGAAATTGTCATTTACCGCATGCTCACGCATTGTGAAATTGTTATCAGCAACCTCTATGATACTGATAACAGGCTTCTCCGGTTTTTTATCCAGCATACATGCCACTAAGTGGCGTTCTATTTCGTCTTCAAAATATTTATCCTGGTGACCATAATTTTCGGAGGGTTTTAATAACATAACGTTTCCTAAAAGCACGGAACCATACGTGTCTATATCGTTCATATAGGAAGGTATCCTGTATTCATCTGCATCTTCTGAACTGATGGCATGTACATGCACCATGTAACCATAGTAAGACGAAAAATTTAATGTATAGCGTAAGAATTTAGGTGTGTAACCATTATAAGCATTGCTGTACGTGTGTAACAGCTGTGCATTCATATCTTCTTTCAACCGCTTTAATAAATGTTGTACTTCAATATATGCATTATTGTAGGTAGTAACAGAAGGAAATTCTTTATAAACCAAAGTATAGTAGCGTACCAGCGGAAACTGGTCTGCCTGGGTGTTACTTTCCGCAAGAAAGCGCAACTCTTCATCTGATAATTCTTCCTGTTTATAAATATGCTGAACAGCCCTCCCGGCTTCGGGTTTATTTTCGAGGGGATGAATGAGAGTTTTCCCTGGCGCATCATCTGCATACACAATTTCGCGTTCAACCATAAACTTCGGAACAGTTTTATAGCACACTGTTTTTTTAATCCAGTTACCGCGGTCATCATATTCAAATGTTTCTGTTTCGCCTGGTGCTTTAGGGTATAATTCAAAATCTTCTCTTTCAGCAACAATTTTTTTACCCTCGCTGTCATACTGGTAAGAATAAGTATATACGTCTCTCAGTGTGCCATCCATATTGTACACCGTATGTTCTATACAATCGCCATGTTCGTTGTTTTTGCGAACAGAGCGTTTGCTTTGCTTAGCCATGGTGGGATCGCTCCATTCAGTTATATCTTCAATCAGATATCCATTATCATCGTACTTTCTTTCATACGTGTATTTAATAACGCCGTCTGCATCATACTGTATGTGTGAAAGCATGTCTCCTTTTTCAGTATAAGAAAATAAGGAATACTCCCGTAAAGTTTGATCAGATCCGTTATAAGTATGTTCACTTATCCGTTTGTTGTTATCATTGTATGCTGATGTACGTCGCCATAACTCAGTGCCATCCGCCTGGGCAGTAATGCTTTCCAGGTAATTGCCCTTATCATCATAGGTGCTGGTAGTTATGCGTGTGATGGTATCTTTATCTTCAAAGTATATGGTTTTTAAACTATGCCTGTTATCATCATATATGTGTTTTTCATTACCATGAGGTCTGTACGATACCTGTTCTGTATGGTATCCACTTTCATTAAATGTTTCAAGGATATTGGGACTGCGCAACGGTGCATCCATTTCAATTTCACCTTTTATAATGCTGCCTGCCTGGTAGTGCGCTTTATAACATACCTGCATTACCTGTTTTACATTGCCTGTAACACCAAGATGTTCCAGGTCAGTTAAATCTTTGAACGATTTTTTGGCAGCCATAAGAATAAATATAATGAAAGGAAAATTAGCTAATTTGATTTATGTACAGTTAATTTCAGGAGAAATAATTTGCAGTTTGTTGATAAGCCTGTAAAACAATCTCTGTACAATACTTACACATGCCTGATGAAACAATAGATGATTTTTAGCAGGAAAGCTACAGTACACCATTGAGGTGGGTAAGTAAGATGGTGTGTATTGATAGTTACCTTGCGGATAAAGATTCAAAGGGGCCTGACGGATGCTTCGAATGTATCATGCATTAAAATTTTGTTTTAATGATACCGCTTAAGCTGATTATTTTATTCATAATTTATATTTATTGGTCTCGATGAATGCCTTTCATTTGCTTCACTATGTTGGCAATGACGTTGTTCGCTCCCTGCATAACGTTGATTGTTTATTATATAAGTCTTTAACCAGGTTATACCAGGTGTTTTAATCCTTTGATAAACAACCTTAGCACATAGGCAACTGCAAACATATACACAGCGAGTATGAGCCATAACCATTGCCCCGTTGCAATAAGCCCGTTTGTACCTATAAGCAATGCCAGGCTGCAAAACACAAATGCGAGTGAGTTTATAAAGCCGCTGATGGAAACTGATTCTATCTGGTCGTGCAATACCTGGTTACGTTTAATATTATCAATATCAAGCATTAATTCGTTAAGCTGTGTTTCCAGCTTATTACCGGTAACCAGTTTTTCCAGTGTGAAAATGCTGTCCATATCCAGGTCGTATATTTTTTCACGCAAATAATAACTATCGCCCTTTACATAATCATTAAAAATTTTTCCATTAGGTAATTGCTTCTGCAATAACAAACCCTTTAACAGCTGTATTTCGCCAACAATTTTTTGCAGGCGAAACGTGGAGAAGGCACCAATCAAGCCTGTTAGTGTAGCTACAATAGTGGCCACCGTGGCAAACAGAAATTCAAGTATGTCTGCGTTGGGATACATTAATGGTTTACACTTTAATTGATGATGGCCCTGCCAGCCGTGCACAGCCTGCAGTAATTTTAGTACTTTACTGTGTTGACAAATCTCTGGTTTGTTTTCCGTTAAAATGCAGGCGCAGCAAAATTATTAATTGCATTGTAATGATGTTGCATGCACATCTCATTAAAATACCTTGCTATACTTAGCTTTGCAGTATGCTAACGCAAACAACTGAAACCTTTATACCGGTTTACTCACTTGAGCAGAGTGGCAGCACCGGCGGTAAACAATTCGAGATTACAGAAGGCGGCGCATTAACCCAACAACAAAAAGATCTTTTTTTCGTGCCGCACCGGCAGGACTATCATAAGCTGGTGTTTGTAAAGCAGGGCAGCAGCCGGTTCTGGGCAGATATGGTGCCTTATGACACACGCCCAAATGCTGTTTATTTTACCTCGCCGCAACAGGTGCTCTTAAAAGAAGCATCAGGATGCATGCATGTAGTAACCCTGAGTTTTACAGAAGAATTTCTGGATATGGAAGAAAACAGGCTGCTGAAACAGTTGCCCGTAATACAGAACCTGCGTAATGAACATGAGTTGGTTTTACTGCCTTCAGATGTAGCTTTTACTGATGACATTACAGCAAAGCTGCTTGAGGAATACCAATCTAAACAGGGCTGGCATAACAGTATGCTGCTGGCGTACCTGCGGGTATTGCTTATTTACATCAGCAGGTTATACAGTACACAGTTTACAAATAATGACAAGCCAGTAAACCATGACCTGCTGATACAGTTTAAAGCATTAATAAGTGAACATTTTACAGATATACAGGATGTGGCTACGTATGCAGGCATGCTGCATTTTTCAGCCGGGCATTTCAGTGAGCTGATAAAAGAGCAAAGCGGTAAAACAGCTATCGAGCATATACATGACCGCCTGTTGCTGGAAGCTAAGCGCATGCTTTTTCATACAGATTATTCTATAAAAGAAATTGCTTACCGGCTGGGTTTTGAAGACGCCTCTTACTTTAACCGATTTTTCAAACGCCTTAACACATCTACACCGCTAAGTTACCGTAACAACATCCGTGAAATGTACCAGTGATTCCAACACAAGTGCCATATTGCAGCACTAAGTACCATATACTTTTGCCTTTACAAAAAGAAAATTATGAAGAAAGTATTAATTACAGGAGCCAATAAAAGCATTGGTTACGAAACTGCACGCCAGTTGCTGCAAAAGGGATATTATATTTATTTAGGCAGCCGTGATTTAAAGAACGGCGAGGAAGCAGTAGAAAAACTTAAAGCCGAAGGTTTGCATGAAGTGGAAGCGATACAGATAGATGTAAGCGACGATGCATCCGTTAAAGCTGCTCGTGTTGAATTAGGAAAAAGAACAGACACGCTGGATGTGCTGATTAATAACGCAGGCATCAGTGGTGGCTTGCCGCAAACAGCAACCGAGGCCAGCATAGAAACATTTAAAAAAGTGTTTGACACCAATGTATTTGGTGTTGTAAGAGTAACGCAGGCTTTTGTTGACTTGCTGCGAAAATCTGCTGAGCCACGCATTGTAATGGTATCATCCAGCCAGGGTTCGCTTACGCTTCACAGCGACCCAGGCTGGCAGTATTATAATTATAAAGGAGCTGTTTACCTGCCCTCAAAATCTGCTTTAAATATGTACACCATTAACCTGGCGTATGAACTGCGGGACACCGCTTTTAAAGTAAATGCAGTTGACCCGGGCTTTATTAAAACCGATTTTAATAATCACCGTGGCACAGGTACTGTTGAAGAAGCCGGCAAACGCATCGTTAAATATGCCATTGTTGATGCCAACGGACCAACAGGAAAGTTTTTCAGTGAAGAATATAACCCGGAAACAGGAGCAATACCCTGGTAACGTAACCCTTTTGACAAATGTTTAAATCAATGTTATAGTGTAATATTATATTGTTAATAGCAATCTGCATAGACAGGTTATTTTATCAGTTCTTTAAAAACCGCATAACGGTTGCTGAACCTGCTGACGTAATGTTAAGGAAATAAACTGCCGCCGGTAATAAATGCACATTAAGTGTGACAGCAGACTGATGCACCTTTTGCAGGTATAATACTTTACCACCTGCATCTGTAATGCTTAATACCGATGCAGCTGTTGCATCAAGGTTATTTATATACAGACTTTCGTTTGCAGGGTTAGGGTATATTCTTACAGCCGGTTTATGCAGGCTTTCAGTAATTATACCGCTATAAGTAATCCCCGTAACATTTTTTTCTTTAACCTGCAGCCGGTAATAATTTACACCCTGTAAAGGCGATGCATCTGTAAAAGTGTAGGAAGACACATTATTAAGTGCCTGTACTGTGCCGATTGTTTTAAAATTAATGCCGTTTGCAGATCGCTGCACCTGAAAGCTATCCACAGGCAAAGTACCCGCAGATTGCCAGTTTAATACCACCTGGTTATTGGTAACGAGGCCTTTAAAATTAAACAGGTTTACAGCAAGCACCGTTTGTATTTGGTTTGATAAAACTTCTATGGCCGGAGCGTTGTTTTCTACTACGATAAGATCAGCCTTACCATCACCGGTTACATCTGCAGTTGCGAGATTAAACAGGGAATAATGCGCCTGGTACTCAACGTGATGTTTAAAGGAAATGTTGCCTGGCTTGCAATCGTTCTTAAGCACACTTATAATTTCCGGACTGTCATACACAGCGGCAATTTCGGGCTTGCCATCACCATCTAAATCAGCTACACTTATATCAGCAATAGGGTGGCCTGACACGAGGCTGTCATTATCAGCCAGAGAATAAGTTTTTTGCGCATCAAAGCTTATTGTACCGGGAACACTTATATTTCTAAAGACAGATATATTAAAATCTCTATCCGCTACAACAATATCAGGTTTGCCGTCACCGTCAAAATCTCCAGCTTTAACAGCATTCGCTATATCACCGGCATTAAACTGCAGTACCGGTGCAAAAGATATTACACCATTGCCGCCAATGTTTCTATACAGACTTAAATTGCCTTCATTATCTACGGCTGCAACATCGGCTTTACCGTCACCATCAAAATCATTTATAAAAACTTTATTACCATTCACGAATGACCCAAGGTGTATGCCGTCTCCAAAAGAAATATGGCCATTAATACCGGTATTTTGTATAATGGTTATAAATGAACCTGAAATAACAGCAACATCCGGTTTGCCATCACCATCCAAATCACCGGCTGCAATACCGTTGGGATAATTTTCATACCCCACAGAAAAGGTGCCGCCATCAGTAAGATTTATATTTCCCGCAGTATTCGCATTTTGAAATATCTTAATCAGGTTATCTTCCCCTGAGTTACCTGTAACTGCAACATCCTGCCTGCCATCGCCGTCAAAATCTGCTGTAGTGATATATCTTGGCGTGAATGGCAAAGCATAGTCTATATGAGCAGCAAAGGATGTGATTGAAGCGCCGGAGGTATTTCGCAATACAGAAATACCTGGTGCCAGGCCAGCATCAGGTGTAATAAAATCGGGCTTGCCATCCCCGTCTAAATCTGCAACTGCTATATCAACCGGGAAGTCAGCCGTAGCAAACTCTCCCGCGTTCACAAAATCATTAGCACCAAATGTTTCTTTTGCGCCGCGAAAAGTAACATCAAAGGCAAGCAACCAGGTTGCAGTAAGCCTGTTGCAGGTAAGTGATATTGTTTTGTAACTGGTACCAGCCTTAATATTAACTGTAACCAGCGTATCTGTGGCGGTAAGTACAGTTGCTTTTACAGCACCAAAATAAACGGTGTTGCTATCTGGTGAAGCCACAAAATGGTTACCTTTTATAGTCACTGTTGTACCCAAAGGCCCATAAATCGGCGTTACTGATGTTATAACGGGTGGCGGGATATACGTAAAGCTATCCAACGTATATATACCATCAACCGTAGTTACTATTACTTCACCACTGTTTCCATAACCCACAATAGCCGTAATAACCGTATCTGAATTTATGGTAAATGATAAGGCGGCACTATCGCCAAAGTTTACAGCCAATGCAGTTAAAAAGCCATACCCGTGAATGGTAACAGGTGTGCCTGATATACCCTTTGAAGGGCTGAATGAAGTAATAAACGGCTTGCTCACACCTCTTAGTACAGATACAGACTGAAATTGTCCTGTTATGATATCCGGTGTACCATCCCTGTTAATATCGGCCAGGGCTATGCAATTAGCAGACCCGTTAAGCTGATACTGAACCACAGGTTGGAAAGAAAGTAAACCTGCAGTGCTTGTATTTTTAATCACTGCCATATACACACTGCTATTACTTACCGCAATATCCGGTTTGCCATCGCCATCTATATCCCCTACGGCAACAGCATTTGCGCCGCCTTTTATATCAACATCTTCTTTTGCTGCAAATGTGGTGTTACCAACAGAAGAAGTATTTCTCAAAACAGATATGGTGGTTGTATCAAGGTTGGCAGTTATAATATCCGCTTTACCATCTCCATCAACATCAGCAACCCCTATACCATAAGGCTGACTGCCGGTAGTAAAATCGGTTTTTGCTGCAAATGCAATGTTTTGTACAGTACTGGTATTGAGAAAAACAGACACGGAATTAGAATACTGATTGCCGACAATCATGTCTGCCTTACCATCTCCATCCACATCCTGCGCTGCAATGCCATAAGGCGCTTCGCCTGTACTAAAATTAACAGGGGCAGCAAGCGATATTATGTTGCCGGTAGTGGTATTTCTAAACACTGATACCGTTTGATCCTGATTATTTGTTACGAGCAGATCGGGTTTGCCATCTCCATCTATATCGCCGGCAGCAACATTAACAGGATAGGTAAATGTGCCGTACTCTTTTTTATCTTCAAACGAAAAATTTCCCGGTGTGCTTGTATTCCTGTATATGGCAATTTTTCTTGAAATATCTTCTGTAATGATAATATCTTTTTTACCATCACCATCAATATCTGCAACAGTAATTGCAGCAGGGTTTTCATCCGTATTCAATCTTACATTTAAAGTAAGGCTCAGAAACCGCAGATTGCCTGTATTATTGAATATGGTGATGTTATCATCACTGTAATTCATGGAAGCCACATCTGTGTTACCATCACCATCAAAGTCAGCAGTAGCTACTCCGAATACATAGCTGCCGCTGTTAAAATTTATTCTGAATGCAAAGCTGGATGAATCAATTGAATGGCTGCCCTGAAATGTTACCAGAAATGGGAGTTTTGCGTAGGCTGATAAGTGATTTACTGTTACAGATAAGGGTTCATAATCTGCACCGACCGGAACTGTAACATTAAGTGCAGTAGATGTTGCAGTATTAACATGAGCTTGCTCAGCACCGAAGTAAACAATATTACCTGCAGGAGTAATACTGAAATTATTTCCTGTGATTATCACAGTACTTCCTATACTCCCTGAGGCAGGGCTGAATGAATTTATAACAGGCTGTGCACATATGGTTTTTGTGCAAAAAATTGAAAGAATTATAACAGTAAACCACCGTTTAATTGGGTGAAATTTTTTCATATGCAGTTAATAGGTTTATAGTGCCAATTAATGATTAAACCTGTAGTAAAATTAATTTTTTAAATTATTAAAAGGTAACATTTTATTTTTGTTAATGTCTTATACTACTACTACTATAATTTTACTTTCTTTACTGTGCACAGCTGCCATTAAACAAAGTTATTAGTGTTGGGTGTTAGCAGGGTGATTGAACAGATTTTAATGATTTGTTTGGCTTGATAATAATGATAATGAAGATTGCTTCACTACGTTCACAATGACGTTGCTTCGTGCTCCGCAATTACATAAGCATAAAGAAATATTATATTTTGCAGTAAATCGTGCTTATGGTACTGTCCATTCAACATCTTTCAAAAAGATACCGGAAAGAAAAGTTTGGATTGAAGGATTACTCGCTGACTATTGAGAACGGCATACTTGGCTTACTTGGGCCCAATGGTGCCGGTAAGTCAACCCTGATGAAAATTATTGCTACCATAAGCCAGCCTACGGAAGGAATAGTTACCCTTGACGGGCATAACATTGTTAGGGAACCGGATTATATAAGAAAAGTACTTGGTTACCTGCCGCAGGATTTTGGTGTATATGCTAACCTGAATGCGTATGAATTTCTTGCCTACATAGCTGCCATGAAAGGTGTTGGGGGAAGCGGTTTGCATAAAAGAATCGAGATGTTACTGGAAGGTGTCAACCTTGTTGAGGCGGCACGGTTACCAATAGGCACTTACTCAGGCGGCATGAAGCAGCGTATTGGTATTGCGCAGGCTTTACTGAATGACCCCAAGGTTTTAATATTTGATGAGCCTACGGTTGGCCTTGACCCGGAAGAACGGGTACGCTTCAGGAATTTAATAGCCGGGATGGCCGGTGACTGCATTATTTTTCTTTCCTCGCACATTGTATCTGACATAGAAACGATTGCCGATGAAGTTGCTATTATGAAAAGCGGAACACTGATAGCTAAGGGCACACAGGCAGCGATTATTAAACAGTTAGACGGTAGATTATTTGAAACGGTTATAGAGAACACGCTAACAGATGCGTTTAAAACAAATTACCAGGTTATAGACAGCATGCGGCAAAAAGATAAAACAAGGGTGCGCTATATAAGTGATGCGCCTGCAGCAGGCTCAGTTGCGTGCACAGCATCGCTGGAAGATGCTTATTTATTTCTTACCTATAATAACCGTTGATATGAATTATACCGGCAGCATTATTAAAGCAGATTACCTGCAGCGTACCCGCAGTTACGCTTTCCTGATAACGCTTGCCATAAGCTTATGCATTGCTTACACATTTGTACCTGCGCCGGGTGCCACATATACTACTGTACGTGTTGGAAACTTTGTTGGTGTTTACAACGCAGCATGGATTGGCTATGTAACCGCTATTATGACGAGTGTGTTTCTTTCGCTGATTGGTTTTTACCTGGTGAACAACAGCATAAGAAAAGATATTGATACGGAAGTGGGAATGATTATCGCTACTACTCCTATCACCAATTTTAAGTATTTGCTTTCAAAAGTGCTGAGTAATTTTTTAGTACTGTTAAGCATTTGCACCATTGTTTTTGCGATGAGCATTGCGCTGTTTTTTTTGCGGGGCAAAGGATTTTCGTTTGAGATAACACCATTTATTTTGCCTTATACTTTTGTTGTTTTACCGGCTTTGTTTTTTATCTCCTCATTAGCCGTTGTGGCGGAAGTATTTTTCGGCAGGTGGCCTGTAATCCAGTATATCCTGTTTTTTATTTTATTCAATATGATAATGGCAGAAGTAACAACTTCAAACGATGCAGGGATGACCCTGTTTGACCCTTTTGGCGTGAAAGCCGTAACAACCGGTATGGAAGAGTTTGTGCGTTCGCATTTGCATAAACATCTACAGGTTACTTCAATGGGTTTTAATTTTGTTGCTAAACAGGATATAAAAACTTTTGTGTTTGAGGGCATACAATGGCAGCCCGCATTTATTGCAAGCCGGTTTGCATGGATTTGTTTCAGCCTGTTACTGATTTTTATATCGTCTAAGTTCTTTCACCGGTTTGATGTAAAGGAAAGAATCAGTATAAAAAAGAAGAAGCTTACCACCACTATTTCTTCTGGGTTAATAACCGGCGATATACAACTTGCTGCATTGCCTGCTATTACACCGGCATATGGAATTATGCCATTTATTAAAACAGAATTATTAATGCTTTTCAGGAAAGGCTCTAAATGGTTCTGGCTGGTTAATATTGGTGGCATGATTGCATTAATTTTTGCGCCTTTACTTATAGCACATCAAATTATACTGCCTGTACTTTGGTTTTTACAGGTTAGCCGCTGGAGTGACCTGGCGACAAAAGAAAAAACTAACCGTGTTCATTACTTTACATACGCTGCTTATAAACCTGTAAGCAGGTTACTGGTTTCACAAATAATAGCCGGGATTATTTTGGCTGTGGCTTTAGCTTTTCCTGTACTGGTACGTTATGCAGCCGGTGGTAACCTGTTACCTGTTGCAGAGATTATTATCGGTGCTGTTTTAATTGTAGTGTTTGCCGTTTTTCTTGGCATATTAAGCGGGGGAAATAAATTATTTGAAATCCTTTTTTTCCTGCTTACCTACTGCGTAGTAAACCACATTCCTTTCTTGGATTATTTTGGCGGCATGCATAATGGCCTGCATTATACCGGTTTTATGCTGATGATAATATTTTTCCTTGTGATGATGAGCTTTGCGCTTAGAAAATATGAGATAAGGCATTTATAACAGACAAATAAAACTTCGCTTGTAAACGGCGTACCAGCATCTTTCTCCGGCTTTGCATCTCTTATTTTTATGCGGTTGATCCCGCAATAAGCGGACAAGTTGTTATAACTTCTTACTGCTGCGTTGTGCACGTTTGCCATTAACTAAAGTAATTGTATGCGAATAGCTGTTACATAATTTCGACTGGTTATTTACGGGCTGTTTGTATATTCTTCGCAGCAAGTTTTCTTTTCTGCCGCCATTTCCTGATATAGGTATCGTAGAAATTATAAACACCCAGTGGTACAATGCCAAAATACATAAACACGATTGAGAAAAATGATATAATAACCACAAGTGAAAAACTGATAATCATTAAAAGCAACTGGTAGTCAAATTCCCGTTTATCTTTTTCAATCATCGGGTAAGAATACCGGGGGTATTTCTTTATTACAAGGTAATATAACACATATAGTATTGCAGAGGCGATAATGTTAACAACAAAGAAAAGGCGTACAGGAATAATGATTAAAGCACTTTGCGAATTAACGCTTTCCTGTAAGAATGCAGTGGCAAAGGGAAAGAATATGATGGGCAACAGCAACAACATATTGGTTACAATAATTGGCTTGTTATAATTATGAATATGTTTGAATAAAGTATGATGCCGCATCCAGAAACTGATGATTAAAGTAAAGCTCGCCACCAGTGCAATGAATTTATATTTTAAGTCGCTTAGCTGTTTAAATAATTCTGCCGCGGTTGTGTTTTTTAAAATGATGGGCGGCCTGAATTCGATAATTAATAAAGTAAGTGCTATCGCGAAAACCGCATCGCTGAAAAAAGCAATTCTTTCTACCTGGAAATCTTGCTTTGGATGGTCTGTTGCTGAGGGATGGTGAGACATGTTGCCTGATTGGTTACTGACTAAGGATTATAAACTGCAATGTATAGAATATGCATTTATCCTCTGCATGGTACCGTTAAGCCTGTGGTTATTTCAGGACAAGACCAAGCTATAGCAGCTGTATTCCAGGTTTTGTATGCCTGCTTTTAATGCTGTGATTCAGATTATAAATTCTAACTTTTTTGCTGTGCACGTCTGCCATTAAAATAAAGATAACCTTAGCTGATAGCTACCAGCGATAACGGCACGGTATTTACATATATACATAAACAAAATTTAAATTATGGCAGATCTTGACGTACAACCTAAGAAAAAAACTTCCTGGTTACCATGGTTAATAGCGCTAATTGCAATACTTCTTTTATTCCTGTTACTGCGCAGTTGTAACAGAACACATACCGTTGCAAGTATGGGTGATTCTACTACCAATATTGGCCCTGATACATCTGCCAATGCAGGAGCAGTTGCTACAACAGTACCTGTAAATGGTGCAGCCGACTGGAATAATATTGACCGCAGTGCACCAACCGCTTCTTACTCAGAAATTACCAATAAAGACATCAGCGTAAACGGTAATGACAATTACAGCATTTACAGTCTTGGCGAAAATGTATTGTTTGAAACAGGCAACAGTACCATCAGAAAAAATGCTGCTGATAACCTGAAACAGGTGGCAGCTTCTATCAGCCAGCGTTATAAAGGCGGCGATATCAGAATATTTGGCTATACAGATTCAGTAGGCTCTAAAGGTTACAATAAAGAGCTTGCGCAGCAGCGTGCTGAAGCTGTACGTAACTGGTTAGCTGCAAATGGTGGCATAGATTCATCAAAAATTTCTATCAATGCTATCGGCGAAGGCCAGCCTGTTGCAACAAACAATACAGCACAGGGCAGGCAGCAGAACCGCCGTGTGGAAGTAGCAGTAAGAAAAGCGCAATAAATAATTTATAATAATTAAAACATCAGTATGAAAAATACAGAACAAACAGGTAAACACCTGGAAAAATTAAGCGGCAGCGATTTTGAAATTAAAGATGGGGAACCGGATATTCGTGGCTGGGACGTTAAAGACAGGAATGGCAAACAAGTAGGAAAAGTAGATGAATTAATATTTGATATAGAGGTACGTAAAGTGCGTTATATGGTTGTTGATACAAAAAACAATGATTATGAAATGGACAGGAAGCATATACTGGTGCCAATAGGTTTGGGTGAGTTGCATACCAGTGATAATGATGTTTACCTGCCTGGCGTATCAACTGAGCAGGTAAAGAGTTATCCTGAATATGATAATGATGATATTACCCGTGAGCATGAGACATCAGTAAGAAACTTATTTCCTATTAATGATGCCGGTGCTGTAGATGAAACAGGATTAGCATTAGACCACATGGATACTTATGCAGGATTTTATGATAATGATTTCTATAATGAAAACAATCTTTTTAAAAACCGCAGGACGTCTGTTTTAGATGAAGAAACGATAGATTCTGATATAGATGATGACGCTGAAGATTATAAAAATACCGCAGCGAACAAAACATCAAAGAACATTGGTGACGCACATATACCATCAAGCGATTTTTCAGGTGGCGATTTATAATATGCTAAGGCTTTTTTAAAAGGGAACTAACCGGTTCCCTTTTTTTATTTAGATTAGAGATAAAGTAAGTGAGCAAGGAATAATCTTTGTTATACAACAATAAAATTATGAAGACTAAACCCTTGTCTCCTTCGTTACACGGCGTAATAGATTATGTATTTTCAGCAGCCTTGTTTGCTGTTCCCCGTTTTGTTGGTTTAAATAAAAAAGCAAAACGGTTTTATATAGGACAAGCTATAAATACCGCTGCCTACAGCGCAGTTACTGATTATCCGTTAGGAATAAAACATTTAATTCCTTATAAAACCCATCGTACTGTCGATTGTATAAATATAGCAGTACTGGTATCGGCAACATTCTATGAACCCATACGAAAAGATAAACGTGCGGTGGGGTTTAACCTGGGCATGGCAGCTGCAGCATTAGTTACTGTATTGCTGACAAATTGGGATGCGGTGCCGGAGTTAAATAATTAACAAGCACGCCTCAAAGAAATTATTATGTAATCACACGTAAGCTACTAACCTTAGTCACCTGTATCACGAGCAGCATAATTTTTAAGAAGCAAATGCAGCAGCAAAGAAAGCGAATGAAGGTTTAACCAAATGTTATATAGCGCGGGCATGGCAATTGACGATAATAGCGGAGATGAAAATTCTATTTTTTTCCCTTTTATTTATGACAGTTTATACTATGAATACCAGTGCTGCCGAAACCTATAATACTTTTAACACTGATACTTTTTTAAATGTTTCCTACGGTGATAATGCTTTGCAGCGGATGGATGTTTACCCGCCTGCAAACCGCTCACAAACAAACACGCCATCGTTAATATTGTTACATGGTGGCGGTTGGACCAATGGCAGCAGGCACAGCCTCGCATCTTATGTTGACAGCTTTAAAAGGCGCCTGCCGCAGTACGCTATATTTAATATTGATTACAGGCTAATGTCACCGGTTATTCATTTTACCGAACAGGAAGAAGATATCAAGTCAGCTGTTGACTTTATCGCCGCAAATGCCGGTTCTTATAATATAAATATTAGCAAGCTGGTAATGGTTGGCGTTTCAGCAGGAGCACATCTTGCGTTATTGCAATCGTATAAAAATAAGCAACCGCAGATAGCCGCTATAATTGATTTCTTTGGCCCTGCTGATCTTATAGATATGTATAATAATCCATGGAATGCCATGATTCCTCATTTAATGGAATCTGCTATCGGCGGAACGCCTCAAACAAATAATGCATATAAGGAATTAAGCCCTGTAAATTTCATTAATACATATACACCACCTACATTAATCTTTCACGGCAAACAGGATTATCTTGTTGATGTTTCGCAGTCACAAGCCTTACAAAAAAAGCTTGAACAAAATGGTGTGAGAAATAAATTGGTTGTTTATTCAAACGCAGGCCATGGCTGGTTTGGCAATACACTTAGTAACTCGTTTGATACGATTGAAATTTTTTTGAAAGAGATTATTTGATTTTGCTGTTCTTGTAATGCCTGATAAACAACAGCTGGTTTTTAGCAGGCAAACCGCAGCACACCATCGAGTTGTCTTAACATTTTACAACAGCTCTCCAAACTTCGCAGCTATCTATCACGTCTCTAAACCTGCAACAAATAAGTACTGATTATCTTCGTATAATCCATGAATTCTTTCAGTAAAAATTTATTCCAATATACTCCATCAGCAAACGAAAGCTTTGCGGAAATCATTATTCCGCTTGCTTTACCAAAAAATTATACATGGAGTATTCCGGCGGAATATCAGTCAGCTGCAAAGCCAGGCATTCGTGCAGAAGTACAATTAAAAAATAAACGTTATTCAGGCATCATAAAAAAAATTATTAAAGAAAAAACGGAAGGTTTCGAGCCGCGGCCTGTAATAAATATTTTAGATAATGAGCCGCTGTTGTACGAGCAACAGTTAATGTTATGGCAATGGATTGCGGATTACTATATGTGCAGCGAAGGCGAAGTGATGCAGGCTGCGATGCCATCAAATTTAAAATTATCAAGCGAAACAATTCTTGTTTGGAACGATGAACATGGCGAAGATTTCACTGACCTGAATGACCGCGAATACATTGTTGCAGAAGCGCTGAATGTAAAGAAAGAATTAAAGCTGAGTGAAGTGCAGCAACTGCTTGATTCATCAAACGTGTATCCTGTTATAAAAAGGCTGATTGAAAAAAATGTTGCACATGTTTGGGAAGAATTGAAAGAAAAATATAAGGAGAAGAATGAAACGTACATCATACTTCATCCTCAATTCCGTGATGAAACCAAGCTTGCCGAACTGCTTAACAACGCTTCACGTGCGCCGAAGCAAATGGAATTGCTGCTATCTTATCTTCATTTAATAAGAAATGAAAATGAAGTAACGCAATCAGAATTATTAAAGAAATCAAACGCAACTACAGCACAGTTAAACGGCTTACTGGATAAAAGTATCCTGCTTGCCGAAAAGCGTTCCATCAACCGCATACATAGTTTACCTAAAAATATTTTAATTGATTTTACTTTATCTGATGCACAACAAACTGCATTTACACAAATACAAAATGCCTTCATTGAAAAACAGGTTTGTCTTTTACATGGTGCCACTGCAAGCGGTAAAACGCAATTGTATATTAAGCTGATTGAACAATACATTCAGCAGGGCAAACAGGTTTTATACATGCTGCCGGAGATTGCTTTAACAGCACAAATCATTCGTCGTTTGCAAAAACATTTTGGTGGTTACATCGCAGTATATCATTCAAAGTTTAATCCCAATGAACGTGTTGAAATATGGAACCGCATTAAGAACAATGAGATAAAAATTATTCTTGGTGCACGCTCATCTTTGTTCCTGCCTTTTAAAGAGTTGGGTTTAATTATCGCTGATGAAGAACATGATGCATCTTATAAACAACAAGACCCTGCGCCACGTTATCATGCACGTGATGCTGCTGTATATTATGCTTCGTTATATGGCGCTAAAGTTTTATTGGGTAGCGCAACGCCATCCATCGAATCGTATTATAATGTTCAAACAAACAAGTATGCATTGGTTGAATTGAAGGAACGTTATGGTAACGCTGCTTATCCAAATATTGAACTGGTTGACATCAAAGCCATCGCATCAAAAGAAAAAATATTAATCTCTCCGCAACTGAAAGAAGCGATTGATAATTCGCTTTCTCAAAACAAACAAATCATCTTATTTCAGAACCGCCGCGGTTATACGCCTTACATTGTTTGCAATGTTTGCGGCTGGATTGCACAGTGCCAGAACTGCGATGTTACGCTCACTTATCACAAGGCAAAAAATAAAATGGTTTGCCATTACTGCGGCACAGAATATCCTGTTTTATATACCTGCCCACAATGCGGGAGCCACGATTTTAAGCAGCGCAATTTCGGTACAGAAAAAATTGAAGAGCTGGTTGCAGAAACTTTTTCATCGGCAAAAGTTGCCCGCATGGATTATGATACGATGAAGGGAAAGAACAATCATGATACGCTGATAAAATTATTTGAACAGCAAAAGATAAACCTGTTGGTGGGCACACAAATGATTGTAAAAGGCCTTGACTTTGAGCATGTAAATCTTGTTGGCATTTTAGATGCAGACAGCCTTTTATACTTTGCAGATTTCCGTGTGAATGAACGTGCCTTTCAGTTGATGGAACAGGTTAGCGGACGTGCCGGCCGTAAAGATGATTTGGGTAAAGTTTTAATACAGGTCAGCAATACAAAACATCCGGTGCTGCAGTTTGTTATCAATCATGATTATAGTGCCTTGTACGATTTTGAAATTCAAAGCCGGCGTTATTACCATTACCCGCCGTTTACACGATTGATTCATCTTACGTTTAAACATAAGGAAAATCACATTGCAGAAGAAGCTGCAAATATTTTAGTGATGGGCATTAAAAAAGATTTTGAGCAATACATCACCGGGCCAGCGCAACCTGTTGTTAACCGCATCCGCAATCAGTATTTATGGGATGTATTAATAAAGCTGCCAAAGCATGCGGAACTAATTAATAATTGCAAGCTGCAGATCGAACAACAAATTGCTATCTTAAAATTTAATAAGCGTTATCGAAGTGTTGACATCATTCCAGATGTTGACCCGGTTTAATTATTTGATAACCACATTACAGGTAAAGTTTCCGTTTGTTTTACCTTCTGCCATAAGATTAGAACCGATAATTAATCTGTATGCTCCTTTTACAGTTACGGGATAACTTATCTTTCTTGAAAACGGGCCATCATATTTTCCATCTTTACCAACCGGAATATAAATCTGGTTGAAGCGAATATTCATACTATCAACTTCGGGTATAATTTCAGCAGTTATGCTATCGCCCATTGTAACCGGAACCATCACAGATATATGTTTTCCAATGCCGCTTAAATATCCTTTTACACTGCCTTTGCCATCATGCAAATCAACAGTAAGCAATGTATCACGTGGCTGCAATAATGTTTTCGAAACATAGCTGGAAGTATCAACTTTATAATTAAGGCTGGCGCGGTCTCTTGGATGCGTACTGTCAGCAACCTGCACAGATGAATCGGAATAACCAATCGTAGCAGTGTCTTTTGAAATTTTTGAAGAACCGGAATTGCAGGCGGTTGCCGTAATACAAACCAGGCAGAATAAGATTCGTTTCATATACTTACTTGTGTAATCAATTTTATTTCTGATGCAAGTATAATATATTCTTCCAGATAAAGAAGCGATAATGATTATAAGCAATTGCAGATTCTCTTATAAATAATCGCTCATAACTCATCACTTTTTATTACCGGCTTTCGCATATAACAGGTAATGCTGAATGGGCAAAAATTCTTTGCGCTGATACAATACAAACCCGTTTGCAGCAAGTTCTTTATTAGATTGTTGCACACTTAATTTATGCAGTTCTTTTATTGGTATAGACGGGTCTTCTTTACGATATTCCAGCAGCAGCAACTTACCGTTTGGCTTAAGTGCTTTATATAAAGATTGCAGCACTTCATGCGGATACTCCAGCTCATGATATACATCTACCATAATAGCAAGGTCAACAGAATTTGCCGGAAGATTTGTTGATGTTTCACTGCCTTTAATTACTACCACATTGCTTGCATGCGTTGCCTTCTTTTTGCTTTGCAGTTGTGCCACCATTTCATCCTGTACATCTACGGCATATACTTTACCCGCAGGTATTTTAGCCGCAATCCTGAATGTATAGTAACCGGTGCCTGCACCAATATCTGCAACGGTACTGTTCGGTTGCAAAGGCAAACTGTCAATCGCCTGGTCGCTGTGTTCTTCCTGCTGGCGGCTGCTGCGTTCAAGCCATTCGCTGCCGGCCGCACCCATTACATGCGCAATCTCCCTGCCCATATAAAATTTACCGATGCCATCAACGCTGCCGTTTGTATAAGTATAAGAACTATCGCTGTGTGCTGCTGTTTTTGTTTGTCCTTTACAACCCACACATATAACAACCAGCAAAGTGGTTATAACAAGAAATGATTTTGTTTGAAATACCATGTATTGTTATAACAGATGTAGGGAGGATTTTGTTTTGGGAGGAATAATATAAGATATAGACTTAAAAAGTAATTAAAATGATAATTCAGGATAAGCCTTTATAAAATCTTCTGCAAACAACACAATTATTCCAAGCTCTTTATACAGGTCTGTAATATTTTGATGGAGTGTTCTATCAGTAGTTATTAAAATTTTATCGACTGTCATGGAACACATCTCAACCAGGTAAACGTCTTTACGCGGAAGACGATTTACAATTTCTGCTGAAAACTTTTCTGTTTCATCAACCCAATGAACTTTATTAATATTACTTATAATTGAATTCATTAAAAATTTTACACGCCTTCTACTAAGAGGCGGATAGTAAATTGAAGATTCACATAAATCATAAAATTTTTTAGCTAATCTAGTTCCTCTTTGAAGAACAATCTTATCACACACCTCAAGTAGCTTTTCAAAAAACGCAGTAATAAGTAAAGAACTTTCTTCGTCATCAAACCAATGATAAAACCATTCATCAATGGTTAGGTGTGTGCCTCTTGCCATTAAACGCCGAGCATGGTTTTTAGGTTGGAGAGTTCGGTTTCCATGAAGTTCATCAAGCCACCTTCTATTTGTCCTTTGCTGTTTACTTCCTGCGGAATTATTTTGGTTTCATCGTCTTCCGTTTTGGCTAAATAAAATTGCACATTATCAGTACTTAATTCACCTTTTGCAATTTTACTCAACACAGAAGAAACAATGTTTTCGCTATGCGTAGTTATAAAAATTTGCTTGTTTTCATTCTTAATTATCTCTGCAAAAATATCTACAAGTTTTGCCTGTGCAGTTGGATGTAAATGAATTTCAGGCTCTTCAATAAACGCAAGTTTGGTACTTTTCTTTAAAAGATTAATAAGAATGTATAATGATTGGTTTACGCCAAAACCTTCGTTTACCAAATCTGTTGTAAAGCCTTTTGAGTTTTGTGTTTTTAAATAAAACGATGTGCTGCCAGGAATTGCAACAAAGCGAAATGTTTTATTAAAAAGTTGTTTAAAATAATAATCTATTTTAGATTCGAAGCCTGTTCCTTCATCTCTTATCTGCATTGCAAATAATGCTTCATCAGTTTTCGATTCTAAAGAAAATATAGGAGAGAAAAAACCTCTTTTTACGGATATGACTTCTATTCGTTTTATTTCTTCATAAAGCTGATTAAGTGTATATGCAAGATTATCATCTTCAACTTTGTTATTTGTAGTTTGAAAAGTAAGTCCATTCCAAATCAATTTTATATCATTGAAAACAGATTCTTTGTTTAATAAAGTATAAGGATGATTGATGCGAATATGGCCTTTGTAACTATTATCAATTTTATAAGAAATATAAGAACCGATAACATCATTATCATTAGCTAAACTCAAATTAAAAGAATAATCAGAATTAATAACATTACTCAAAACATCACTAAAGTCTTTATTAACGTGAATTGTAAATTCTATATCATAAGTATTTCTTGAAACAGTCTCAAACCCACCTAAATTTATAAACCCAAGATTAAACAAACTATCCAATCTTTGATTTGGATTAACCATAAAATTGCGCATTATATACGGCGCATACGCCACACTGCTTTTCCCGCTTCCATTCGGTCCATATAAAATATTAAACTTCTTAAGCTTAATGCTTTGCTGTTTAATACTTCTGAAATTTGATATATCAATTTGTGTAATCATAAAAATTCAATCTACAATTTTACTTAATTATTTAAACAAGTTTTAAAGTAATAAAAAAAACCCGCCTCACGGCGGGTCTCATCAATAACAAATAAGAAAATACCTCACTCCTTCACCAGCACCACAACCTCTGTCAGCGTTTTACCCTGCTCAATTTTTAGAATCTGTGTTTGCGACGCATAACCATCGGCACTAAAAATTACATGATACATGCCGGGCTTCATGCTTTCTATGTCGGCAACACCAAGTATATCGCTCAGCGCATGTTTGTTCAGCTCCTGCACCAGCATTTGTGCGCCTTCAATGCCTTTGCCTGCAGCATCATTAATAGTTGCAATCAAACCGGTATGGCGCGTACCGGTTTCTATAATGCGGCGCACTTTGCGGTAAGTGTTCACCAGGTCAGCATCATCATCCATACCATGCACAATAAGGTCATCCAGAATGTGCAGGCATTTATCAATCAGCGGCATGGTAGCCTCAATGCCTTTGGTGCCGGCTTCAATGGCGGCTTTCGTATTCTGCGGTGTACCGGCAGCAGCTTCATAAGCCGTAATGCCATCACCTATTGCTGTAATATCATCTGCTGTTACACGGTAATCATCCAGTTGACCGCTCAATTTTTGAAGCCCGCTGTAAATATTATCAATTTTAGCCAGCGCTGTTTGCCCGGGCATCTTTATAAAATCACTTTCCTGTACATTAAAAAGTGCCTGCAGGTTTTCGTCTTCCTGGTCAATAGCATATACCAGCGTTTTTCGGCTGGCTTTTACGGTAAGCGCCACCATATTTTTAAACAATGTATCTTTTTGACCGGTATTGCCGGTAGTGCTGCCCTGCTGCTGGGCAATGTAACCGTCAAGCGTTTTGTTAAGCCCGGTAAATTTTGCTGCTTCGGCAGCTGCGCGTTTAAAGGCATTGATTGCTGTAATAAAATTCAATAAAAAGCCAAGTACTGCTTTATACATGTTGTTTTTAGCAGTTTGTTTTAAGTCCATAATTAAAATTTTTAATTGTTTATAATTGTTTTCTCTAAGGGGCGGATATAAAAACGGGCTGCCGTTTAGCTTCTACAAAGTGCCGGAGGATAAAAACCTGTTGCCGGTTGCAGTTTACAAGGTTACAGATGGCAGAAACTTACTGCCGGTTGCAGTTTACAAGGTGCCGGTTGCAAAAAATCTGTCGCCGGTTGCGATTTACAAGGTGCATGATTAAAAAAACCTACTGCCGGTTGCAGTTTACAGGGCGCCGGTTACAAAAAACCTGTCGCCGGTTGCGATTTACAGGAAATCGCTATAAAAATTTATGCAGGTAAGCGGATATTGGTGAGAGATGCAAGCCGTAACAGGTATTAAAGTTAAGAATTCCTTTATTAGAAACATAAAAAAAGCAGTTGCGCTTGCAAACTGCCGGGTTTAGGGTTTTGATTAATTTAATTACGCGTAAATGTGTAACGCTCTATGGTTTTGCCATCATAATAAGTTGCGATAAACTGGTTGTTGCCGGCAAAGATGATGTCATCAAAACTCAGGTCAACATAACTGCCATCGTTTGCTGAAACATCTACTTTAAAATCATTATGGCTGTTGGTTTCATAGTTGCCATATTCATCATAATAATCGGTGTACACAAAATCACTGCTCCAGTCTCCATTCATCGTTCCGAGGTTGTCAGCGTATTGCGCGGTGCCATCGCCGTAAAAACTAAATACACCGGGCAGGTTTGCATTAAAGCTTGCCCAGCCGTAACCATTATTGCTTGAAGCATCACTTACATACCAGGCACCGGTAATTGGGTTTTGTACAGGTGGTGTTATAACGTCAACCTCTTTAACACAAGATGTAAAACATAGTGTAATAAGCAGCACGGTAACCAGCGTAAAAGTTGTTTTCATAATACATATTTTTTTTGTTTGCTGATGTTATCTTCATGCAGCTATGATATAAAATGATGTTAGCAGTTAAAACTAACAAGCGTTAAATAAACTTAAAAGGATGTGTAAGATTACCAGTCTTCGGTTTGGTCGCCGTTGCTGTTCTTGCTTTGCAATTTCTTTTGCAGTTGTTTTTCCTGGTTGCGCAGTTCATTAAATTTCTGCTGCATCATTTGCTTGTTAGGCGGGGGTTGCTTTTGTTGCTTTTGGTTTTGTTGTTTGGGTTGGTTTTTTGGCTGGGGCTGATTTTGCTGTTGCTGTTGTTTAAGTTCATTTATTGCTTTTTGCAGGTTTTCGCGGGTATCATCATCAGACGGATTTTGTTTCAAAGATTCGCGGAAAGCATCAACAGCATTCTTAAGATTTTTTTCTTTTACGAATGCCAGTGCTTTGTTATAGTTAGATTCAGATTTAAGCGAATTAACATCAGCCGATTTAATTATTTCATCATAATCTTTTTCTGATTGTTCTGTTTCGTTTTTCTTCTGCAAAGCATTGGCAAGGTTAAAGCGTGCCGTATTATTTTCAGGTTCTTGGCGTAGTGCATTTTTATAACTTTCAATGGCTGATGAATAGTTGCCTTTACGGTAAGCTTCATTGCCTTTTGCAATATCATTACCGGCATGTTGTGCAAATATGGAAAGATGCATCAGACCAAAAAATATCGTTGCACAATACTTCAAACGGTTTTTAATTTTTTGGTTTCAGGAACAAACACTTCGGCAATTAATATCAATAACGCAAGCAACACAAATATTGCATACAGTGAAGTATATTCTTTCACGCCTTTATTTTCAATTGATTTTTTCTGCATGGAATTTAATAGAGCTGCAACATCACCGGATGTTTTTGCGGCATCATCCAAATGATAATAATTGCCACCCGTTTGCTGTGCAATAGTTTGCAGTTCCTTTTCATTAAGTTTGGTGATAACTGTTTGCCCGTTATTATCTTTTTTATAATCTGATGCGCCTGGTTCTTTAATCGGCGCACCATCTACAGTACCAACACCAATAGTATTAACTACCACACCATCATCTGCAAGCTGCTTTAATATCCTGTTTGAATGTTCGTCATGGTCTTCCCCATCCGATATTAAAACAACGGCTTTAAACTTCTTTTCTTTTGTGTCTAGTGAATTGGCGCAAACCTGTAAAGCATCACCCAACACAGTTCCCTGCACAGGCACTGCATCCGGCGATGCATTGGCAATATAGAGTTTAGCAATAGAAAGGTCTGTAGTTAACGGCATCTGCAAAAATGCACGGCCGGCAAACAATACAAGGCCAACTCGATTACTGCCTAACTGGTCAATTAAATTATTAGCAAGCTGCTTTGCCGCATCAAGCCGCGATGGCTTTACATCTTCTGCCCACATGCTTTTACTAACATCCAGCGCAATCATTATATCAATGCCTGCGGTATCTTCTTTGGCACTTTGTACCGGCTTTCGCAGGTTGGCACCTGCGATAATTATAAACACAATACATGCAAGCAGTAATATAAATTTCAGCCTGTACTTTTTATCAGAATAATTTTTTGTGAGTTGATTGATGAGCGCAATATCACCCAGTTTTCCTGCTGCTTTTTTCTTCCATCTTAAAACAAAAAATAACAAAGCCGCCAACGGCAGCAACACCAATAATGCAATAAAATATTCAGTATGTTGAAAGGATAGCATTTGCGTTGCTGCAAGCTACAAGCATTACGCCAATCAATAAAGCATCAATAAAATTTTGTGCTTCTATTGAATTGTAGTTTTTTATAGATGGCATGAAGTAGTATAATAAGTAAGAATACTTTTACAGCGATGCCCGGCATTACAATAAATAACGTTGTTATATTTGACCGATGGTTCGGTTGCTTTAGTTCACACTCTAAGAAAGAAAAAAGCTCTTGGTCTTAAGTTCAACTTATCTGTTACTTACTTCCAAATCAACAAACTATTTTATTCAAGATATTATATCAAATAAAAACCGCCTCATGAATTATGAGACGGTATTGTGATTTTAGTGGTGTGGGGCGGGATCGAACCGCCGACACAAGGATTTTCAGTCCTTTGCTCTACCGACTGAGCTACCGCACCAAATGGGCTGCAAATATAGTTGCTTTTATCAATTATAAGAAGGTATCGCTATTTAATAATGGCAACACATTCATCCTGCAGTAAGGGTAAATTTTTAAAACGCAGCAATATATTGGCAACAACCATCACGTCTTTTTCACAATAAGTTTTTATGCGTTCAAGATCTTTTTCATTATAATAAACATCACGTACCTTACTTCCATCCATATCTGTTTTAGAGGTTGGAATGTTTAAAACATTTGCCAGTAGATTCAGCGATATATAATTTTTATAATCGCCAAACTTCCACCATTGTAATGTATCCACCATTTCTATTTCCCAGGGTTTGGCGCCATGCAATTGCAGGTAATAAGGTAATTCAATATTATTTATTAATAACCTGCGGCAGATATATGGAACATCAAATTCCCTGATGTTATGGCCTGCAAACTGGAAACGGTTTACTTTGTAAAACGCATCCGTTATTTTTAAAAATTCAGTTAATAAAATCTTTTCATCATCATTATAAATGCTTTTAATTTTAAGGCAGATTTGTTTATCTGTATTTTCATAAAAGTATCCTGTGGAAATGCAAATGATTTTTCCAAACTCAGCAAGAATACCTGCTCTCAATGAATAACTGGCTTCGGGCAGTATGTTTTCTGGCATGGTTTTGGAAATTTTGTCGCCCCAGAGTATTTTTAAGTTATCAGGTAGCATGTCATAACAATCATAACAAGGAACCGTTTCTATATCAATAAGTAATAAATTAAAAAGCGATATCGTGGTAATCAAAATATTTCTTTTAAAATCAAATAATAATTAACTATGAGTTACAGTAATTATCCTTCGGCATCTCCAGGCAACCAACCCAACCAGGAACCACCTAAAGATAACCGCAAATTAGTGTATGGTATTTTAATAGCGGCGTTGGTTGGTACATGGGGTTATATAATTTATGATAAGAATAAATCAGGTGAACAGATTAAAACATTAACTACTCAGTATACAGTTGCAGACTCATCCCGCAGCGCCGTAGAAACAGAATATAACGATGCGCTGTCAAGAATGGATTCTTTAACAGGCTCTAATACGAAGTTAAAAGGTGACCTTGCTTTACAACAATCAAGTATTGACAGTTTAAAAAGTAGTATTAAAACGGAACTGAGCAAAAAAAATGCTGACCTTGGCAGGGCGCGTTCAATGATTAAAGAATTAAATGGTAAGATTACTGATTTGTTAACACAGGTAGAACAATTGAAGCAGCAGAATCAAACTTTAACTACAGCTAATCAGGATTTGACTACACAAAGAGATACAATTACTGCACAAAAAACACGTGTTGAGCAAGACTTATCTACAACACAGGCAGCTAAGGCTCAGGTTGAAGATGTTGGTTCAACCCTACATGCTTCTGATGTTGATATTACGGCACTTGATATTAAAAGAAGTGGTAAAGAAAAAGTAACTACTACTGCAAAAAAAGCAGACGTGTTCAGAGTATCTTTTATGCTTGATGAAAACCGAATAGCACCGAGCGGCACCAAAGAATTATATGTTTGTGTAACAGGTCCTGATGGTCATCCAATCACTATTCCTGCAAACGGCAGTGGTACTTTTCAAACACGTGATGAAGGTGAAAAAGTGTTTACCAATAAGGTTGACGTTCAGTATCAACAGGGTCAGCGCATGCCGGTAAGTTTTGACTGGAAGCCAGAAAGCGGTAAGTATCAAACGGGTGATTATAAAATTCAGATTTATCAGAATGGTTATAAAATTGGCGAAGGAACAAAATCTTTAAAGAAAGGCGGTTTGTTTGGTTAACAATAATAAATAATTTAAAACCCGTGGTAATATTACTGCGGGTTTTTATTTGCACCTATTTCTATATTTTAGAACCGTGATACATCAATGGCTTAACGGGCGAACTTTACTGTTTATAGTTGCAGCTGCAATAGTAAGCAGTACTATTTTTTATTCATCTTACCTGTCTAAAAAAATTGCTGAAGATGAAAAGCTGCGTGTTGAAACCTGGGTAGAAGCGCAGCATACCATCATCAATTCTAACAATGAAGCTAACCTTACACTTGCATTTAAAATATCGCTTGAAAACACAGATATACCCATTATTGCAACTAATGAAAAAGACAGCATCATTAACGACTACCGGAATTTGGACAGCAATAAAGTAAAGGCTGATAAAAATTATTTAAAGAACAAATTTGATGAATTTAAGCAAGAGCATGAGCCAATCATTCTTGTATTAAGCGAAAAGCCATACATCGCTAATAAGTATTATTATGGCAATAGTCTTTTGCAACGGGAAGTTCGCTACTACCCTATCGTTCAGTTAATAGTGGCTGGTTTATTTTTAACTATCACTATTATAGCACAGCGTACATCTTATATAAGTATGCAGAACCAGGTATGGGCAGGGCTGGCAAAAGAAACAGCGCACCAGTTAGGCACGCCTGTTTCAAGCCTTAAAGGCTGGGTAGAAGTTTTGAAAGAAGCAGCAGGTACCGAAAAATTAGGCGGTGAAATTGAAAAAGATGTAAACCGGCTTGAGCTTATAACGGATCGCTTCGGTAAAATCGGAAGCAATCCGCATCTTGAAGAAAAAAATATTGTTGAGCAGGTAAGCTTTATGATTGATTATATAAAAAGAAGAGCCGGTGGCAAGGTTAAGTTTACTTTAAACACTGAAGGAAAGCAATTAATTATAGCTAAAATTTCACCGCCATTATTTGATTGGGTGATTGAAAACCTTTTAAAAAATGCGCTGGATGCCAGTGAAGGCAAAGGATCAATAACAGTACACATAGCAGAGCTGCCACCTAAAATTTTAATTGATATTTCTGATACCGGTAAAGGCATTGCAAAGAACAATATTACAAAAGTTTTCAATCCCGGTTTTACTACTAAAAAAAGAGGATGGGGGCTTGGATTAACTTTAAGTAAACGTATTATTGAACAATATCACGAAGGTTTAATTTATATAAAAAACAGTGAACAGGGTAAAGGCACTACTTTCAGGATTGAATTGAAAAAACCTGAAGCTTAATATTATTTATGCATTTTGCATGATAAGATGATAGATGTAATTTGCGTAGATAAGCCCGGGTGGCGAAACTGGTAGACGCACTACTTTGAGGTGGTAGCGCTGGAAACGGCGTGCTGGTTCGAATCCAGTCTCGGGCATAAAACCTGTCTTTTGAATGAGACAGGTTTTATATTTTTACCAATAAAAGATAATGCTTTTGCATTCTTTAATTTCCTTTGTTTTGACTATATTTAAAACTGAAACGTTACAAGAACGTTACCAAAGCCGAAAGACTTTGAAATAGCAAAAACACAGGAAAAATACAAATTATGGATGTAACGCTTAGAGAACGGCTAAACGAAGCAGGTGTAATTACTTTACGTTTAGATATTATTTATAAAGGGAGTAGAACAGTTGAGACATTGCCTTATAAATTAATAAACAGACCACGGACACAAGTGGATAAAGAACAAAATAAATAAGAGGCTTGCTGAACAAGCCAGAGCAAACAAAGAAGCAAAAATTTTTGAACAAGGGCGCATAACAAAGCAAACTAAATACAAAACAGAAATTATAGCATGGATGTTAAAATATTGCGACACTTATATGAAAAAAGATAAACGTAATATGTTTGGAGCAAACCAAGCGTTTTGGTGAATACCTTGAAAAAGAATCATTAGCTGGATTGGCTTTTGGAAAACTAACGGAAGACATTGTACAAGGGTTTTGGGAGCACCTTAAAGCAACATGTACCGGTGAAGGCGACCGGTCATACTTTATAAGATTCAAGAAAATAATGAAAGCCGCATACAAAAAGAAATGATGCAGAAAAATGTTGCCGCGGAAGTGATGGCAACAGGCGGCGGAACAGCTAAAAAGAAGGATGTCTTATCACTAACCGAGATACAACTATTAGCAGCTACAGAAACACAAAACGAAAACGTTAGAAAAGCCTTTTTATTTTGTTGTTTTACAGGCTTACGTTGGTGTGATGTAAAAAACTTGTATTGGAAAGACATTGACGTAAATGCAAAGAGTATGGTTGTTTTACAAGGTAAAACCAACGTACATGTTTTTGTGCCCTTAAATGATACAGCTATACGTTTATTGGGTGAAAAGGAAGAAAGTAAAAGTTGGTATTTGATTTACCTACCGTAAACGGTGCAAACAAAACTATTAAAGCATGGGTTAAAAGAGCAGGTATAACAAAGGATATAACTTCGCATAATGGTCGTCACTCAATGGGCACTAATTTGATATTTAACGGTACAGATATACTTACAACTTCAAAACTACTTGGACATACCTCGCTCAAACATACAATGCGATATGTAGATTCAGCAGACCAGCTTAAAAGAAACGCAGTTGATAGTCTTAAAGTTGAATTTGAGATTGTTTGATATTTTGAACAGTTGTAAACCAGTCAATCGGAGCACGGTTTAATTTATCCTACAAGCTTTAAACATTCTCTACTAACTATATTACACGTTTAAAAGGGAATTAAATTAATGGCAATCCCAACTCTTTTAAAAACACGTTATGCGTTTCCCGTGCTTTCGTAATCTTTTCTTCTAATTCAACCAAAGTTTCATTCACCGCTTCTAAATCAATAATCTCCTCATCAATGGAAGTGTTTACATAACGGGAGATATTCAAATTGAAATCATTCTTTTAGATTTCTTCTATTGATACTTTGCGGGAATACCTCGGTGCATCAATTCGGTTTTTATAGATTTCAACAATTTGCTCTTTGTGTTCATCTAACAATGCATTTTGCCTTTTACCTTTTTCATAATGTTCGCTTGCATTAATAAAAAGTACATCATCAAAACTTCTTACATTTCTTCAATACCAATATGCAAACAGGAATTCCTGTTGAAAAGAATAAATTAGAAGGTAAACCAATTACTGTATTAATGTTGTTATCTTTTAATAGTTTGGTGCGAATGCGTTCTTCTGCGCCACCCCTGAATAATACACCATGCGGAAGAATGATTGCCATCGTACCTTCTTTGCTTAAGAAATGAATGCCGTGCAATAAAAACGCAAAGTCTGCTGCTGATTTTGGTGCAAGACCATAACTTTTGAAACGAAAATCTTCAGCCATTACTTCTGATGGTTCCCAGCGTAAACTGAATGGCGGATTAGCTACAACCGCATCAAACTCTATTTTCTTTGCCGGGTTTCTTTCATTTAATTTATCCCAGTCATTGTCCAATGTGTCGCCATGATGTATTTCAAACTCGGTATCTTTTACACCATGCAATAGCATATTCATACGGGCAAGGTTATAAGTAGTTATATTTTTTTCCTGCCCGTAAATTCTGCCAACAATTCCATCATTTTCCTTCAATCTCTTTTCGCACACTCAAAAGAAGAGAACCGGAACCGCAGGCGAAATCTAATATCTTATCCAGCTTTTTCTTTTTGCCCAAAGATGGACTTTGACTGTCTAATGTTACTATTTGAGAGAGAATGAAAGAAATAGGTTGGGGTGTATAAAACTCACCTGCTTTCTTACCGGAGCCTGCAGCAAACTGACCAATCAAATATTCATAGGCATCACCTAAAATATTGGTGTTAGTTGAGAATTTGGCAATGCCTTTTGCAATCTTTTGAATAATGGTGCAAAGCCTTGCATTGCGTGGGGTAACCTCTGCCTAATTTATCTGAATCAAGATTTATTTCTAAAAACAAACCCAGGAATTCATTTTCAAAAGACTGATTTTCTATATATTTAAAACCTTGTTGAAGCGTAGTTAATAACTCTTTTTTTTGTTGTCTTGCTTATTCTGCAATATTGCTCCACAAATATTGCGGCTCTATTACATAATGAACTTTTCGGCGCATTTGTTTTCAAACTCTGGTACATCTGCTTTAGTGGCATTATACCAAACCGCTAAGGGAGAACGCTTATCACTTTTATCTAAACCAGGATAATCTGAACCTAATTCTTTTTTAGCTGCAATCTCATAGTTATCAGTAAGTAACGAAGGAATAAAAATGAGAGCATATAATCCCTGAAATCATCTGCATTTATTGCACCGCGCAATTCATCTGCAATTCCCCATAATGTTCTTCCTAATTGTTGTTGTTCTATTGCTGTCATACAAATTAGTTATGAAGAGCAAAATTGTATCTAGTCTTTAGTTTGCCAAAAAACATTATTAAAAACGTTCCTGTCAGCTTCGTGAACGATTTCTGAATGATAAGAATAAACTTTTTTATGGCTGTATGAAATTAATAACCTTTACAACTTCATCAGGATTTTCAACCTCTATTTGTTGCAATACATATCCAAGATAGGGTTTTCCTAAAAATAACGCTATAACTTCAAGTGCTTGTCTCAACACAGCAAAGTGATAAAATGACAAATCCCCTGCAGTAGTGTCTTCTAACATTTGTAATAGTTTCAAATGTAAAGCATCACTCCTTTTTTTGTATTCGTTAATTTGGCAACTTCTTCTTTACATTCCAATATGCACAATTTGTACCTCGGCGTTTTTTCTTTATCATTATTTTTAAATTTAGAAGCTTTCTCACCTTTGCTAAACCAATCTTGAAGAATAGTAAAAAGCCCCATGTGGTGTGTTGTAATTATCATTTTTCTATTTTCAAAATGGTTTCCTATTAAGTCGAAAATTGAAGAGGCGGTAATAAAAATATTGTGGTCATCTAAACTTGAAACCGGGTCATCTATAATTACATGTTCATTTTGCTTGTCTGCCCATCCTTCAACATCAAACAATGCTAAAAAAAGCACCATATAAAAATTCGTTCTTCGCCTCTCGATATTTTTATTGGAACGTCTTCCTTGCCTTCTTTGAAAAAAGATATAGACTTATAATCTGGGGACGTTTTGTATGGGTTAAAATAAAAATTATAAGGTCGGATTATAAGGAAATAATTTTTCTTTCACTGCATCCTCCGTTATCAAAGTATGAAAGTCATTTAAAGTACTGGGAAAATTTTAAATATTTTTTTGTTTGCTCCTTGATTTTTTTCGTCATTATCCCAGTAGAAGAGGTCTTCGCTAAAAGCATTATAATAAACACCAACGTGTCTACCTTCATTTTTTGCTTTTGTCAAATCTTTGTATTCAACAGAAAGTCTTGTTTTTCCAGTTGCATTAAATGCATAAATAAGAAAAATGTTTTCCTTACTTTCATTGATTTGTTTTGCCACATCCTTTAAACTCATAATTTTCTTTTAGGTAATTTCTTGGAGACAGCCCTTGCATTAATTCTTTTTTATGATTGTTTGCTAATAAACGCATCAGGTTTACTGCCTAATGTTCCAATTTTAAAAAAGGAACACCACTATTGGGATTTGTTTCTTCGGCAAAAATTCTTTTGCACATTAAGACATCTCCGATTTGCCCTAATGTTTTTTCTTCCCACTCCACACTATCTTTAAACTCCTCAAATCTCAGCTTCGGTACAATAGCCTTTACCGCATAAATCTGGTACGGACGCATTCATTAATCTTTGCTCGCTTTCTACTAATACCATGTAGCGGCTAATCATTTCGCTTAGTGTGCACTTGGTTTTAGTTCTGTTTTGTTTTTTGTTTGCGAGTTGTTAATTGCAGTACTGCTTTTGTTTGCCGTTCTTGAATTGTTGTGTTAGGATTACTGAGAAGCCAGGCTTCTAACTTTTTTCTTTCAAATCGTAAAACTTTACCGTTCGGTTTTGAAAATGAAATAACATTCCACATGCATAACTTACGCATGTATGAGGCTGTGAATCCAGTTAATTCACAAGCTTCTTTAAAATTTAAAATGGGCTTAGCATAAATGCCATCTCCCTGAACTTCTGTGTTCATAAAATCAGATTAGTTATTATTGAATGGGAGAGTGCGGATTTATACGGCTGCACTATAACCGTCACTTCGGGTGTTTCCTCTTCTCCGATATTCAAGTACTTGCCCTGAGACCGTCCTTAGAAGGAGTTACGGACTATCGGTCAATTCCGCAGGTATTATATAAAGTATATAAATGATGCGAATATGAGAATTAACAGCAAACAAGAAATTTATTTTGAAATAAGGGTGTGTTTTAAACGAGGCTAAATAGAACTAGAAGCATTTGTTTTAGAGGCTGTGGTTCTAAATACTGCTAAAGTGATATAAACTTTTATAATCTTAAAATTGTTTGTGCGGATATATCGCAAAATTTTCCCTATTAGTAGTTCAAAAACGCGACGCAATCATTCTCTATAAAAAAAAAGTAAGCAATAAAAAACCCCTAAATCGTTCGACAAAAGGAATCTATTTTATAAGATTGTTAACACCGATAACGCTAAAGCGGCATTCAACAAAGAGTTGTTTGTATGCCTGTAAACAATCTATATGGTATAAATTTACAATCCTATTTATTTTATTTTACGCCTAATCTTATAAGCAAATGCTCCTTTTTAGATTTTGATACATTCAACTCATCCCCATTATTCATAATAATATAAGAGCCGGTTGTTTTTTTGTATTGATTTATATGGTGAACATTTACCAGTATGGAATGATGTATTCTTTCAAACAATTCAGCAGGTAACATTTCTTCTGTTTCACCCAAGGGCTTTGAAAGAATAATTTTTTTGTTACCATCCAAAACAATTTCTGTATAGGCGCCATTGGCTTTACAATAAATAATCTTATCAACAGGAATAAAATCATAACCTTCCCTGTTAGATATAGCTATCTTCTGATGCTTAACATCGGTTTTATTATTTTGTAAAAGATTACTAACGTTTTGGGTGCCTCCATCATCATGCACTGTCTTCTTTACCTTTTCAATAGAATGAATTAAATCATCGCTGTCAACAGGTTTTAATAAATAATCAACCGCGCTTACTTTAAAAGCTTTAATAGCAAACTGGTCGTAAGCAGTTGTAAAAATGATTTGAAAATTAATTTCTTTATCTATAAGTTCTAGCATTTCAAAGCCATTCATCCACGGCATTTCCACATCAAGAAAAATAAGATTAGGTTGGTTTCTTTTTATGGATAACAACCCTTCCTTTGCTGACTGGCAGGTGTCTATTACTGTAACATCAGGGCAAAACATTTTCAAGTCATTCTGGAATGTTTTTATGCAGTTGGGTTCATCATCAATAATAATTGCTCTTATCATGCTTCCGGTTTAAATTTTATTATTACTAATGTGCCTGAAGGCCTGTTATTTTCTTTTTTATCAATTATTTCAATGCTTGCTTTGTTAGCACTAATATTATTATACATAATAAGCCTGTTTTTTACAAGCCCCATCCCTTTAGATTCGTAAGTAGAGGAAGTTTGAGATTTATTACGCATTGCCATATCACGCCCGATGCCATCATCATCTATTATACATTCAATAGTATCGTTATCGCGTTTAACTGTTACTGAAACCTTACCGCTTTTTTTAGGCAGTATGCCATGCCAGATGGCATTCTCGATAAAAGGCTGCAGAATTAACGGCGGCACTTTTAACGAGCTGGTATCTATGTTTTCATCAACCATAAAACTGCATTCAATCTTAGCACCAAAACGCAGTGCCTCTAACTGCGCATATAACCTGCAGGTTTCTAATTCTTCATGCAAACTCACTTCCTGCTGTGCGTTATTAAGCTGCGTACGTATAAGCTTTGAAAATGTAGTAAGATAAATTACAGCTTCTTGTCTCTTATCTTCCTGTATCAATGCCTTTATAGAATTAAGCGAATTGAATATAAAATGCGGGTTCATCTGGGCCCTTAAAGCCTGAGCTTTCAATTCTGAAGCTTCATGTTCAAATTTCATTTTTTGTCTTTCTTTTTTTTGTATAGCAATAACCCTTGAACGGAGAAAATAATAAATTAATGCAATTACAGCCAGTAACCATAAACAGGTAAACCACCATGTTTCCCAGAAAGGCGGCTGAATAATTACAATCAGTGTTTTTACATACTTACTCCATTCGCCTGCAGTGTTGGTAGCGTTAATTTTTAATGTGTATTTTCCGTGTGGCAGCTTTGTATAAGCTGCTATGTTGTTATTACCGGTATATACCCAGTCCTTATCGAAATTCTCCAGTATGTACCTGTATTTTAATTTCTCAGGAACATTATATTCAAGCGCAGCAAATTCAAAAGATAAAAAGTTTTTATTATAGGGTAATTTTATTTGTGACAGATTATTTATGTCCTCCTTAAACGGTGATAAAGCGTCGCCATAGTCTGCAGGTTTATTGTTTACACTGATAGCTGTAATTACAACCTGTGGCTGAAAATTATCTTTTGAAACAGTAAGCGGGTTAAATACGGTGTATCCATCAATACCTCCGAAAGCTATACTGTCACCAGGTAATTCAAGAAAATGATAACGGTTAAATTCATCACCGGGCAATCCGTCTTTTGATGTAAAGCTTTGCAGCACTTCATCTGTTAACGGGTCGAATGAAAAAATACCTTTATTACTGCTGCACCATAACTTGCCTCTGCTATCTGCAATTACTGCATACACTGTATTATTAGGTAAGCCATCATGCACTGTATAAAACCTGCATTTACCGGTTATTTTATTAAATTTTATTAAGCCTCCACCTAAAGAACCTAACCATAAAATATTTGCATCAAGCCGGTCTTGTACAATATTCATTAACTGATTGGTAGGTAATGAACCTGCCTTTTCGCTGTATGCATAATGAATGGTTTTACCTGTTTGCCTGTTATAAAAATATAGCCCGTTTAGCGCAGTGGTTATCCAGAAATTATTTTCTCCGTCTATAAATAAATCATTTGCTGTGTATGGATAATCAAAATTCACATTGGCAACAGCTGGGTACACTGTTGCAGCTTTAGAAGCTGTATCCAAATAAACAGGTCGCATAAAAAAATCT